>NZ_JBXWQW010000024.1:0-75828 GCF_059612585.1 Ruegeria sp. YKSF57
CCTGTTTTCAACACCTTACAAGAAATACACCCGCCCAAATCAAACCAAAAAAACAAACACCAAAAACTCACAGCCCAAAAAATAACAAAACAAAACCCCAAACAATCGGACTCGCCCAAGGTTATCCACAGACTCGCGGGGGGGGGCGCCAGTTCAAGGGCTTGATTCACCGGTCAGGCAACAGCCCTCTTTCGACCCGACGGCAAGCGCAACAGTAACAGGCCGGTCACGAGACCCAGATAAATCAGAGGTTCGATCTGGAAACCCTTCACCAGCATCACGTAATGCACAACTCCAAGCAACACTGCGGGGTAAACCAGTCGGTGCAAGCCGCGCCATTTGTGGCCCAACCTACGCACCGACCAGTTGTTGGATGTCACCGCCAAGGGCAGCAGCAGGACAAAGCCCGCCATGCCGACCGTGATGTAGGGTCGCTTGAGGATGTCCGCCCAGATCTGGGTCAGGATCTGCACGTCCAGAACCAGCCAGACCAGCAGATGGCAGCACACGTAGTAAAAGGCGAGCACCCCTATGGCGCGCCGAAACTTCATCAGGTTCAGCCCCAGCCAACGGCGTAGAGGCGTCACAGCCAGACCGGCGATCAGCAATTGCAGCGCCAATTCGCCCAGTTTGTGCTCCAACTCCTTGATTGGCTCGACCCCAAGCCCGCCGGTGGCACCCAGATACAGGAGCCAAGGCGCGGGCAACACACCGACCAGATAGATCAGCCACACCGGAACGCGGCGGAGATATGTGTTCAGAACATCCATGGCGTCAGAAGTATTTCGCCAGATCCATACCATCGTAAAGTCCCGCGACCTCTTGTTCGTAGCCGTTGAACATAAGCGTAGGCACTCGTTTGGCAAACAGTCCACCGCCAATCTTACGTTCGGTCGCCTGACTCCAGCGCGGGTGATTCACATTTGGATTCACATTGCTGTAAAAGCCATACTCGTTCGGAATGGACATGTTCCAGCTGGTAGGTGGCTCGACGTCGGTCAGGGTAATCCGCACGATCGACTTGATCGACTTGAAGCCATATTTCCATGGAACAACCAGCCGCAAAGGCGCGCCATTCTGATTGGGCAGCGGTTTGCCATAAATTCCGGTGGCCATCAACGTCAGCGGGTGCATCGCCTCGTCCAGCCGCAATCCTTCGCGATAAGGCCAGTCGAGCACCGGGTAGCGCGTGCCAGGCATCTCTTCGGGACGATAGAGGGTTTCGAAGGCCACGTATTTCGCACCTTCCTGCACGCCTGCCAAGTTCAGCAGATCGGCCAGTTCGAATCCGTTCCAGGGCACCACCATGGACCACGCCTCTACACAGCGAAACCGATAGATACGTTCTTCGATCGTCATTTCGGACATCACATCCTTGAACGAGTAATCTCCGGGTCGGTCCACCAAACCGTCAATCTTGATCGTCCAGGGATCGGTGGTCAGAACGCTTGCATAAGCTGCCGGGTCACCCTTGCCGGTGCCGAATTCATAATAGTTGTTATAACCGGTGATCTCTTCCCAGCTGTTCGGCTCTAGCGCGTCCGCTGCCGCAGGACGGCCCAGTGTGGCCGCGATACCAAGCCCCGCGGCGCCCGCGATAAACCGTCTTCGGTTCAGGAACGCAGCCTCGGGGGTCACATCAGTGAGGCTCAGGTCATTTTGCCAGCGATGGGCCATTTCAGTCTCCGGTCAATTCACATGTTTTCGATTTAGGCGTGATCAATCAAGTGCGCAAAGCAACTCCACTCACATTCACGGCATGGAATTGTAACTTGGGAGAATCTCGTTCATGGGAATCGAGCGCCCGTTGTCCTGCATGATCCGGACATGGCGGCGGCGCATCTGGCGCGGTTCACTTACACCAACTGAATGCGCAATGATTTCCACTTCGTGAGTGATCTCTTTGGCATAAGACGCAACGCGTTTGCTTTTCTTCTGCGGGACAAGCCCTTTCTGAAACCGTGGATCATGGGTGGTTATTCCCGTGGGACAGGTATTGCGATTGCATTTGAGGGCCTGGATGCATCCCAGAGAAAACATGAATCCGCGCGCTGAGGTGACAAAATCAGCCCCGGCCGCCAGAGCCCAGGCGACGTCCGATGGGTTGATCAGCTTGCCGCTGGCAATGATCCGGATACGGTCCTTGAGACCGTGTTCGTCGCGCAGATTGGTGATCAGGGGCAAAGCCTCGCGCACGGACATACCGACGAGGTCGATCAGCGGCATCGGCGCCGCACCGGTGCCGCCCTCACCGCCGTCGATGGTTATGAAGTCAGGGGCGCAGTCGGTACCGCGCGCATTGATTGCCGCAAAGAATTCCCGGAACACGTCCTCGGTTCCGACCACGGTCTTGATTCCCACCGGCTTGCCGGTGACTTCTCGGACCCGTACGATCAGGTTCAACAGATCTTCGATATTGGAAACGTCGGGGTGCCGGTTCGGCGACAGGCTGTCCTGCCCAATGGGTATTCCGCGAATGGAGGCGATTTCTTCGGTAATCTTAGCAGCAGGCAGGATACCGCCCTTGCCGGGTTTGGCCCCCTGGGCCATCTTGATCTCGAACATCCGCACAGTGTCATTCGCGGCCACTTCACGCAGCTTGTTGTCGCTGAGCAACCCGTGTTCGTCGCGCACACCATATTTTGCGGTTCCGATCTGGAAAACGATGTCGCAACCGCCTTGCAGGTGATAGGGGCTGAGGCCGCCTTCGCCGGTGTTGAGCCAGATCCCGGCTTTCTTTGCGCCATAGCTCAGCGCCTGCACGGCGGGTTTCGACAAGGCTCCATAGCTCATGCCGGAGATGTTGAAGAATGACGGCGCGAGATAGGGGACGCGCGCGGTCGGGCCGATCAGGAGCGGCGCGGTTTTTGCGGCGTCGTCGTCCAGCGTGGGAAAGGGCGCGTTGACGAAAATCGGCGTGCCCGGAATGCTGAGATTGCGGGTTGAGCCAAAGGCAACGGTGTTGTCCTTGCCGCCCGAGGCGCGACCGACCCAATCCCTTTGTGCCCTGTTGAACGGAAGTTCTTCGCGATCCATGGCAAAGAAGTATTGCCGAAAGAATTCTCCTAATTCTGTGAAAATATTACGAAATCTTCCGATAATCGGATAATTCCTGCGGATCGCATCCGTGGTCTGGAACCGGTCGATACAGAACAGGACAAAGGCGGCAAGCACGAAGAGACCTACTGTTGCTGCAAAGGCAAAGGCCATTACTTCGATTGCATTCATCGCAAAACCCATGCGAAAACTCCGATATGTTGATGTGGGGCAAGGACGGCCCGAAATTTCAGCTCAAACTGATCATTGGAATGCCAGGTGGCAAGCCACGACTGATCACAAAAGGAGAATGACTTTGAAACAGTTTTTCCTGACAACAAGCCTTATTTTGATGACTCAGACAGCTCAGGCACAGGATATGGTGAGTTACGCGACCCCGGATAGCTTTGACGATGTGTCTTTCGCGGTGGAAAGCGCCATCGTGGGTCAAGGGCTGGTGGTCGACCATATCAGTTATGTCGGTGACATGCTGGAGCGCACGCGCGAAGATGTGGGATCGGACAAGGTTCTGTTTACAAAGGCAAATGTTTATTCGTTTTGCTCTGCCTCCCTGTCCCGCAAGGTGATGGAGGCCGACCCGATGAACATCGCCTTTTGCCCCTATGACATCTTTGTCGCCGAGTTGGCGGACAAGCCAGGAGAGGTGATTGTCGGCTACCGGAGTTTCCCGGAAGGCCCGATGCAAGAGGTTCAGGCGTTTTTGGACGGAATCGTGCGGGATGCCGTCGGCGACTAGATGTACCCGCGATCTGTACGAATTGTACCGGCTTCGGGACCCCTCTTGTGCGAAATGTACAAGAGAATCCGAGCGTAAGCCCGATGCCGCAACCTCAATCCGGCGGCTCGAAGACCCGGCGCAGCAGGTCGGTGTCGAGATAGGCGGTGATTTCGGTGATCCGGTCACCGGGCATGACCATCGCCCAACAATAGGTTTGGTCATAGCAGATGCCGGTCGTTGTCACGCCGCGGCTGGTGAAGCGCAGGAACAGCTTGTCGCCCTCGCCCGCAAGATCGACAAATGTCGTCTTCAGCGGCCCGTCGAGAGTGGAGAGCAACGGGCCAAACGCGTTGTCGATGAGCGCCTGTTTGGAGTGGTAGGTGCCAGAGACAGAGGTGGTGCCGATCACGGTCCAGGTCACGTCGTCGGCGATCATGTCAAAGAACGGGCGGCTGTCGCCGCTTTCCCATGGCCGGAACGCCTCGCGCAGGCGGCGCTTGTTGGCTTCGGTTTTCGACATGGAGAGAGTTTAGGCCAAACACGGCGCGAATGCCACGCATGTCGCGTTCAGTGCCGGCGCGATACCTGCGACGCCAAGCCCGCCAGCGCGGCGATGATTGAGATCAAGGCAAATTGCGGGGCCTTGCGTTAATGTCCGGGTGATTTTCCGAAACCATGGCCTGTATTTCAGAAAGGATTCACGATGATGAGACTGCCCCTGATCGCGCTTGCGATTTGTGCCCCTGCCCTCGGCTTTGCCGAGAACGTTACGATCGGAAACCTTGTTCGGGCCGAATCCGATACCATGATCCGCGCCAACTTGGCGAGCAACGGCGTAGGCATTGGAGAGATTCTTCACGAGCGCAATCCCGTATCGGCGGAAAACCCGCAACCGATCATCCGCGCCAATCAGGACACGCTTTATTCGGCCGTCGTGCTGGATCTTTCAAAACCGGTGACAATCACGCTGCCCAACGCCGATGGCCGCTTTCAGTCCATGCTGGTGATCAACCAGGATCACTATAGTTACGTCGAGGCAACGCCCGGGGCCTATGAACTAACCGAAGACAAGGTGGGCACGCGCTTTGCCTTTGTTCTGTTCCGGACCTTTGTCGACGCGGCCAATCCTGGTGATCTGTCTGTGGCGCACGACATGCAGGATGCCATCGCGTTGAGCGGCGGAGGCGACGGCCCGTTCGATGCACCTGACTGGGATCTTGAAAGTCTGGCCCAGGCGCGGAAAGCGGTGAACGATCTGGCCAGCGCGGTCGGATTTGACGTCAGCCGCGCCTTTGGCCGCAGGAACGAGGTCGACCCCATCGACCACATGGTCGGCGCGATTGCCGGTTGGGCCGGGCAACCGGCCACGACGGCCTCTGCCGTCATCGGCAGCGTTGAGGCGAATGACGGCACCATTCCGCACGCGGTCACGGTCAGGGATGTGCCGGTCGACGCGTTCTGGTCTGTCACGGTCTATAACGCGGACGGTTATCTGGAACCAAATGCACTTGGGCGCAACAGCTTCAACAACACCTCGGCAATGCCGAACGATGACGGGTCTTACACCCTGCACTTTGGCGGTTGTGACGACGGGCGGGTGAACTGCATCCCGATAACGCCCGGCTGGAACTATACGGTGCGCCTGTATCAGCCACGGCAGGAAATCCTTGACGGAAGCTGGACCTTCCCCGAGATCGAACCCGTTGGGTGATCATCCGCATTCGGCATGGTGTGACAGGCAGATCGTTGAATTCGTCGAGCAACAGGTTCAGTGCCTGGCGGAGTCCCGATCAACGGCTCAAATACGGTGTCGGTGAACCCGTTCCCTTTGTGTCTACCTGTCAGGTTGTCGGTTCCGCCATCTGTCGGATCAGATCGTCCGACAGTCTGGCTTCGAAATCCACGGCATCGACCGGACCGTTCTTTCGCAACACAGTGTCAACCAGGACACTGGTCAGTTCCGGAACGCAGGCTGACATCCGATCCACAAATTGCTTGCCGGTTGCCGTGACGTGACCCTGCGCGTTGCCGATGTTGACCGGGCAGGACACACCGATTGCGGGACCTGCATCGAGTTCGGTCGTCATTTTGTGGATGGTCATGCGGGTCCAGGGATCGTCACGGTCCTGCAGGTCGCGAAAGGGTTGCGCCCCCGCGCCGTGCCCGCCTGGCAGGTCGGCGGGGTGGAAATTGATGACGCCGTATTTCGGCACCGACAAAAGACCATCGTCAAAAAGCTGACCGCAGCCGCAGACGAGGATGAGGTCAGGCGCCCAGGACTTGAGTTGCTGGCGGAACCAGTCGATCTTGAGTTCGCCGGTATAGACGGACAGACCGGCCTGAAGCCCGGTTTCAATGACCTCGGCCGTCATCTCGAACCGCTCATGTGCGTCGAAGAATCGCCAGAGGCGTTTGTGCATGCTCAGCTTGGCGGACTCTTCGACCGCGTCGTCGGTACAGACCGCGACAAGCCGCAGGTCTTTGGGCCGCGCCCGTTCGAACGCAATCAAAGACTCAAGCATCCGTGCCCCGAACTGATACGCGGCGACGGCCAGAACAGAAAGTCTGGCTTCATCGCGTGCTCTGGCCTCTGCCGCGGCGGGCAGTATCAATTCACCCCATCGAGATCCGGGAATGTCCTGAAACACCGGCCCCGGCAAATCGTGACGCAGCTTTCGGTTCAGCCGCTGTTGATCGAAGGCCGTCGTCATCTGAGGTCAGGCCCCTGCCTGGAACCCTGCCCGGCTTCGGCGACCCTTGTATTGTTCCCGAGCGCCGCCTTTTGCAGGAATTCGAACCGCCAGACGATCTGCAGCGGTTTGCCGATGCAATAGGCTTTGCGGCGGTAGAACTTTCCGCCCAGCGCGCCAAGCCCGCCGGTGCAGGCGCGATACCGTTCGGCGGCCCTTTCGCCGATGTCGTCCTGCATCAGCATGGTGACCACGGCCCGGTAGCCGTAACGCTCGGCCCGAACGCACGCGGTGACGGATTCCTCGGACGCGCCGCTTGCGCGGTTGCATTCTGTCGCAATGAAATCCCGCACCCGGGGCGGTACCGGGATGTCCGGATCAGGCCACCGTATTTCGGCAAACGCCAGCCCCGGCAAAACGCCCAGACTCAGGAATATGATCGCAAAACGTCGCATGTTTCGCCTCCTGCCGCTCGGCCCCATCCTAGCACAAGAGGATCACGGTGTCCGTTCAAGTATCAGTCTTGAGGCGGACCCCTTCGCGGGCGACGGTCGGCTGGCGTTTGGTGGGCTGCAAGCTATGCCGCTGTGGCAGAGGTGGTTGCTTCTTCCCACTGCGCGACCACTTCATCTGCGGTCAGGAACTGGTTTTCCGGGTCCGTCGCATACCAAGTTTCAAAATACTCGAGACCACTGTCATGGCCCTCTTGGGTGAAGGCCTGCAAACAGTCAGTGACCCAGACGAGGTTGAAACCCTTTTGGAAAGCGTCGCCCGACGTGTGCCTGCAACAACAGTCCGTGTGGAGGCCGGTGATGTATAATGTATCAATGCCTTTGGACCGAAGAAGGCTTTCCATATCGGAACATTGGAATCCGCTGTATGTGGTTTTTGGGACGCTAAGGTCGCCGGGTTTCATTGCCAGCTCCGGCACGATCTCGGCCGATTTGGTTCCCTTCATCGAGTGTGGCGGCCACTTTCTCATTTCGAGGTCATCCGGGGTATGCTCGTCCGTTGAGTACAAAACCAACGCGCCTGCCTTTCGGGCACCTTCCAGGAGTTTTTGCATGGGCGGAATGATAGCCTTTGCGCGGGCCTGATAGTCCGGTCCTCCTGCGTCAGCGATAAAGTATCCCGGCTCAATAAACTCATGAGCCATGTCTACGAGAATTACGGCACTCCTTCTGGGGTCAATCATGGCCTTCTCCCTGTTGTTTGTACACTAACGATTTTTATGCTCGCCGAAAGAACCGATTCGGTCAAGTTTTATTGAGAAAAACTGACTTCGGGTGGTACCGACCAACGGGCAAAACCGCAAATCTGTGAGGCTTTGCCTGCGGTTGAAAGATGGGCTGCAGGGGACTGTGCAGTCGGGTTAGCCTCCGTCCCACACCCTCACGCCCCCGGTGTCAGCAGGTGGCGGAGGAGGGCGACGGGGTGGGCCTTGAGGCTGAGGCGCAGGGCGACGTAATCCTCGACCACCTCCTCGCCCAGCGACATCTGCGGCAGGTGGGCGGCGGGTTCGGAGAGGGCCTCGCCTTCGATATCCTGCGCAAAGAGCGGCAGGGGGCGCGCGGGGGCGATGGCCTTGGCGGCCCAGAGCGCCTCGCGCCGGTTGAGGCCACAGGCGGCAAAGGCGTCGGCCTCGGCCAGCCGTTCGATGACCGCGGGGGACAGGCCCGCACGGCGCCAGACGTCCTGAACCTCGTGGTATCCGTTGCCGCGCGCGGCGGTGAGCCAGCTTGCGTCCTCCTCGGCCAGGCCCTTGATCTGGCGGAAGCCCAGCCGCAGGGCCAGCCCGCCGCGCCCGTCGGGTTCCATCACGTTGTCCCAATAGCTGGCGTTGATGCAGACGGGGCGGACCGGCACCCCGTGTTCACGGGCGTCGCGCACGATCTGGGCGGGGGCATAGAACCCCATCGGCTGCGAATTCAGGAGCGCGCAGGCGAAGATGCCGGGGTGGTGGCATTTGATCCAGGCGCTGGCATAGACCAGCAGCGCGAAAGAGGCGGCGTGGCTTTCGGGAAAGCCGTAGCTGCCGAAGCCCTCGATCTGGGAAAAGCAGCGTTCGGAAAAGTCGCGGTCATAGCCGTTGCGTTCCATTCCGCGCAAAAACAGGGCGCGGAATTCGCTGACATTGCCGTGTTTCTTGAACGTCGCCAGCGAGCGGCGCAGCCGGTCGGCCTGTTCCGGGGTGAAGCCCGCGCCGACGATGGCGATCTGCATCGCCTGTTCCTGAAACAGCGGCACGCCCAGCGTCTTGCCCAGCACCTCACCCAGCGCGTCCGAGGGAAACTCGACCTTCTCCTCGCCGTTCCGGCGGCGGATATAGGGATGCACCATGTCACCCTGGATGGGTCCGGGGCGGATGATGGCGACCTCGATCACCAGATCGTAGAAGTTGCGCGGGCGCATCCGGGGCAGAAAGTTCATCTGGGCGCGGGATTCGACCTGGAACACGCCCACCGAATCCGCGCGGCAGAGCATGTCATAGACCTTTGGGTCCTCGGGCGGCAGGGTGGCCAGCGTATAGTCGGTCTGGTGGTGCTGGGCGATCAGGTCGAAGGCCTTGCGGATACAGGTGAGCATGCCAAGGCTGAGGACGTCGACCTTGAGAATGCCAAGGCTGTCGATATCGTCCTTGTCCCAGCAGATGACGGTGCGATCCTCCATCGTGGCGTTTTCGATCGGCACCAGTTCGTCAAGCCGCCCCTCGGTGATGATGAAGCCGCCCACGTGCTGAGACAGATGGCGGGGGAAGCCCACGATCTCGTAAACCAGCGCCATGGTCTGTTTCAGGCGGCGGTCTTCGGGGTCCAATCCGATCTCGCGCATCCGCTGCGCTTCGAGCCCGTCGGTCGAAAAGAAGCCCCAGAGCTGGGAGGCGAGGCCGGAGATGGTATCTTCGGTCAGGCCCATGGCGCGGCCGACCTCGCGGATGGCGCGCTTGCCGCGATAGTGGATGACGGTGGCGCAAAGACCCGCGCGGTGGCGGCCATAGCGTTCATAGATGTGCTGGATCACCTCCTCGCGCCGTTCGTGTTCGAAATCGACGTCGATATCGGGCGGTTCGTCGCGCGCCTCGGACACGAAGCGTTCGAACACCATGGTGCCCATCTCGGGGCTGACCGAGGTGATGCCGAGACAGTAGCAGACCACCGAATTGGCTGCCGAGCCGCGCCCCTGGCAGAGGATGTGGCGGGAACGGGCGAAATGCACGATGTCGCGGACGGTCAGGAAATAGGGTTCGTATTTCAGCTTGGCGATGAGGGCCAGCTCATGCGCCAGCATGTCCTGCACCCGGTCGGGCGCCCCCGCCGGATAGCGCCAAGCCAGCCCCTGATGGGCCAGCCGGCGCAAACGTTCGGTCGGGGTTTCGGTGTCGCTGCCCTCGCTGGGATATTCATAGCGCAGTTCGTCAAGGGAAAAGGTAAGCTGCTGGCCGAGGTCATGAGCGCGGGCCACCGCCCCTTCGTGGCCCTTGAAGATGCGCCGCATCTCGGACCCCGAGCGCAGGCGCTGTTCGCCATTGGCCAGCGCCCGGCGGCCCAGCTGGTCGACCCGGCAGCGCAGGCGGATGGCGGCCAGCACGTCGGCCAGTTTGCGGCGGCGCCCGTGATGCATCAGCGGCGCGGCGCTGGCGAGGGTCGGGATGCCGAGCCCGCGCGCCCCGGCATCCAGCGCGGCAAACCGGGCGGCATCGGCCCCGTCGTAGCGGGGGTGGAGCAGCAGGTGCATCCGACCGGCAAAGTGGCGCGACAGCCGCTCTGCCTGTGGTCCCCATCCGACCGCACCGCCCTGCCCCCGCTGCGCCTGTGGCCAGAGCAGCAGGTGAAGACCCTCGGAAAACTCCATCAGGTCGGACAGCTGCAGGAGACAGTCGCCCTTTTCCGCGCGCAGCCGCCCGGTGGAGAGCAGCCGGCACAGGCTGGCCCAGCCCTGCCGGTTCAGCGGCAGGGCGGTGACGGGCGGGGCGTCGGTGAAGATCAGCCGCGCCGCCGGGATCAGACGCGGCACGGCATGTACCGGAAACGAGGGCGGTTTCGGGATATGATCCGGGCGCGGCGGGCCGATGGGGGTATTCTGCCCCTCCCACGTCAGGCGTTCGCGCACCTTGCGGGCAATCTCGCGCGCGCGGGTATGGGCGCGCACGATCCCGGCCACGGAATTGTCGTCGGCGATGGCGATGGCGGGCAGGCCCAGCGCCACCGCGCGCTCCATGTATTCCTCGGGGTGGGAGGCCCCGGTGAGAAAGGTGAAATTCGAAGTGATCGACAGTTCGGCATACATGGCGATTCACCATTATATTCACGTTTTGTTCTTTTTCGAGTCCTTCCTGCCATTACGCAGGAAACGGGTCGTTCCGGCGATGCGGCGCGTGCATCTTGGGAGCAACGAAAGAAGGAGACGAAAGATGTTCAGGATCGTTGCGATGACCACGGAAGACGTTCGCGCCTATCAGGCGGGCGCGCCGGATGCCTATGGCAACCCGCCGGAACGCGCGGTGTCAGAGGGCGGCGGCAATCCGTGCCGTCATTGCCTGCGCTATATCCCTGAAGGCGAAGAGATGCTGATACTGGCACACCGGCCCTTTGCCCAGGCGCAGCCATATGCCGAGACCGGGCCGATTTTCCTGTGCGCCAAGCCCTGCGACCGGCACGAGGACGGGGGCGGTATGCCCGAGGTTCTGGCGGGATCGCCCGATTACCTGATCAAGGGGTACAGCGCGGGCGAACGGATCGTCTATGGCACCGGTGCGGTGACGCCGACCGACCAGATCGGCGCGGCAGTGGCGCGGATATTCGAACGGCCCGACGTGGCCTATATCCATGTGCGCTCGGCCCGCAACAATTGTTACCAGGCACGGATCGAGCGGAGCTGACGCTCAGAGCCTGACCCGGTGCATTCCGCCCGGAGGGGTGGCGGTGTCGTCGGCGGGCGGATCGTCGGCGCGGCTGGAGGTGAGGGCAAGGAACACGTCCTCGAGATCGGCCTCTTCGGTGCGCACGTCGCGGATGCGGATACCGGCGCTGCGCACCGCTTCGAGCACCTGTTCGGCGCTGGTGTCGTGGTTGTGGTACTGCAATTCGAGCGTGCCGTCCGGGCGCAGCTCGGCCTGAACGCCCTGGGCCTGCGGCAGGGTGGAGATGGCGGTATCGGGCACGATGACCATGGTCCGGCTGTCGAGGCGGCCCAGAAGGTTGGCGGTGCTGTCCTGGGCGACCTTTTCGCCCTGGTTGATGATGGCGATCTCGTCGCACATCTCCTGTGCTTCTTCCAGATAGTGGGTGGTCAGGATGATGGTCATGCCCTGTTGGTTCAGCTTGCGCACATTGGCCCAGAGCATCTGGCGCAGTTCGATGTCGACGCCCGCCGTCGGTTCATCCAGCACCAGAACCCTGGGGTGATGCACCAGCGCCTTGGCCAGCAGCAGACGCCGCCGCATGCCGCCCGAAAGCGTCCGGGCATAGGCCCCCGCCTTGTCGGACAGACCGACGAGTTCGAGGATCTCGTCGCTGCGGCGTTGTGATTTGGGCACGCCGTAAAGCCCGGCCTGAACGTCCAGGGCGCCGCGCGGGGTGAAGAAGGGATCGAGGTTCAACTCCTGCGGCATCACGCCGATGGCGGCGCGGGACTGGCGCGGGAACCGGTCCTGATCGTGGCCCCAGATCTCGACCTGGCCCGAGGTCTTGACCACCAGCCCGGCAAGAATGTTGATCAGCGTCGATTTGCCCGCGCCGTTGGGACCCAGCAGGCCAAAGACCGAGCCGCGCGGCACCGTCAGGTCGATGCCCTTGAGCGCCTGTTTTTCCGGCTGTCCGCGCCCGCCGCGATAGGTTTTGCGCAGCCCTTCGATCCGGATTGCATCCTGGGTCATTTGTCGCTCTTGCCCCCGCTTGGCTCATCGCTCATAAACGCACCTAATACATGCCCGCAAGGCCGACAACCGAAGAAGGATCGCCAGCTGTGACTCTAGATGCGCCGGAAACCAAGATCGTCGAAACCGCCCGCGTTGCCTGTGACGGTGGCGAAGGCGCGCTGGGGCATCCCCGGGTGTGGCTGCAGATCCCCGAGGATCAGGGCTGGGTCGAATGCCCCTATTGCGACTGCAAATACGTGCTGGACGGGCGCGAAGCGGACGCCTGAGCGCAGGCCTGACGCGCGGGATTGAGTATTTATGAAAAGATGAAGTGACCGGGCGTGGTGACGGGTGGTTCTGTCGCCGCGCCCGTGTCATTAGTGTGCTTGGATTGAACAGGGAAAGGGCGCGAAATGACCACGACGTTCGGAAAAGGCTGCCATCTGCATCTGATCGACGGCTCGGCTTTCATCTTTCGCGCCTATCACGCGCTGCCGCCGCTGACGCGCAAGTCGGACGGGTTGCCGATCGGGGCGGTGTCGGGGTTCTGCAACATGCTGCAGCGCTATGTGGATGGTGATCACGGGGCCGATGCGCCGACCCATATCGCGGTGATCTTTGACAAGGGCAGCCACACGTTCCGCAACGAGATGTACGACCAGTACAAGGCCAATCGCGAGGCGATGCCCGAGGATCTGCGGCCGCAGATTCCGCTGACCCGCCAGGCGACCGAGGCGTTCAACATCGCCTGCGAGGAGCTGGAAGGGTATGAGGCCGACGACATCATCGCCACGCTGGCGCATCAGGCGCGCGATGCGGGCGGGCGGGTGACCATCGTCAGTTCGGACAAGGACCTGATGCAGCTGGTCGGCGACGGGGTCGAGATGCTGGACGCGATGAAGAACAAGCGCATCGACCGCGACGGGGTGTTCGAAAAGTTCGGCGTGTTCCCCGAGCGCGTGGTCGATGTGCAGGCGCTGGCCGGTGACAGCGTCGACAACGTGCCGGGCGCGCCGGGGATCGGGATCAAGACCGCGGCGCTGTTGATCAACGAGTTCGGCGATCTGGAAACCCTGCTGGACCGCGCGGAAGAGATCAAGCAGCCCAAGCGCCGCGAGACTCTGATCGAAAAGCGTGATCAGATCGAGTTGTCGAAACGGCTGGTGCAGCTGGACGCGGAGACGCCGCTGAATTTCACGCTGGACGACCTGGAGCTGCGCGACCCGGACCCCGACAGGCTGTTGGCGTTTCTGTCCGAGATGGAGTTCCGCACCCTGACCAAGCGGATTGCCGACAAGCTGGGGGTCGAGGCGCCGGTGATCGCCGAAGTTGCGGCGCCTGCGGCCGGTGAAGAAGCACCCGCCCCCGAACAGCCGCCGTTCGATGCGGCGAAATACGAATGCGTGCGTGATGCCGCCGCATTGCAGAAGTGGATCGATCAGGCGAACGAACGGGGATGGGTCGCGGTGGACACCGAGACCACCGGCCTTAACGAGATGATCGCCGATCTGGTGGGGATATCGCTGTGCATCGAGCCGGGCGAGGCCTGCTACATTCCGCTGACCCATCGCGAGGGAGCGAGTGACGATCTGTTCGGCTCGGACGCCTTGGCCGAGGGGCAGATGCCGTTGGAGGAGGCGCTGGCCCTGTTGAAGCCGGTGCTGGAGGACCCGGCGGTTCTGAAGATCGGGCAGAACATGAAATACGATGCCAAGATCTTTGCCCGCTATGACGTGAGGGTCGCGCCGATCGATGACACCATGCTGATGTCCTATGCGATGCATGGCGGCGAGCACGGGCACGGAATGGACACGCTGGCCGAGCGCTATCTGAGCCACACGCCGATCCCCATCAAGCCGCTGCTGGGGTCGGGCAAATCGGCGATCACCTTTGACAAGGTGCCGATCGACGAGGCCACCGCCTATGCCGCGGAGGATGCGGATATCACGCTGCGCCTGTGGCAGCTGTTCAAGCCGCAGCTGCACCGGGCGCGGGTGACCACCGTCTATGAAACGCTGGAGCGCCCGCTGGTGCCGGTGCTGGCCGAGATGGAGATGCATGGCATCAAGATCGACCGCGAGGTTCTGAGTCGCATGTCGAACGCCTTTGCCCAGAAGATGGCGGGGCTGGAGGCCGAGATTCACGAGCTGGCGGGCGAAACGTTCAACGTCGGCTCGCCCGCGCAGTTGGGCGAGATCCTGTTCGACAAGATGGGGCTGGAAGGCGGCAAGAAGGGCAAGACCGGAAAATACTCGACCGGGGCCGATATCCTGGAAGACCTCGCCACCGAGCATGAACTGCCGCGCCGGGTGCTGGACTGGCGGCAGCTGAGCAAGCTGAAATCGACCTATACCGACGCGCTGCAGACCCATATCAACCCCGACACGGGCCGAGTGCATACGTCCTATTCAATCACCGGGGCCAATACCGGGCGGCTGGCCTCGACCGATCCGAACCTGCAGAACATCCCGGTGCGCACAGAGGAAGGCCGTCGTATTCGTGAGGCCTTTATCGCTGAGCCGGGCAATGTTCTGGTCAGCCTTGACTATAGCCAGATCGAGTTGCGGATTCTGGCGCATATCGCGGAGATCGACGCGCTGAAGCAGGCTTTTGCCGACGGGCTGGACATTCACGCGATGACCGCGTCCGAGATGTTCGACGTGCCGCTGGAGGAGATGACGCCCGAGATCCGGCGGCAGGCCAAGGCGATCAATTTCGGGGTGATCTATGGCATTTCGGGCTTTGGTCTGGCCCGGAACCTGCGCATTCCACGGGCCGAGGCGCAGGGCTTCATTGATCGCTATTTCGAACGTTTCCCCGGCATCCGGCGCTATATGGACGACACCATCGGCTTCGCCAAGGAACATGGCTATGTCCAGACGTTGTTCGGGCGCAAGATCCACACGCCCGAGATCAACGCCAAGGGGCCGCATGCGGGGTTTGCCAAGCGCGCGGCGATCAACGCCCCGATCCAGGGGACGGCAGCGGATGTGATCCGGCGCGCGATGGTGCGGATGCCCGCCGCCATCAGGGACCTGCCCGCCAGAATGCTGTTGCAGGTACATGACGAATTGCTGTTCGAGGTGACCGAGGATGCGGTGGACGCCACCATTGCCGCCGCGCGGGATGTCATGGAAGGCGCGGCCGACCCGGCGGTGAAACTGGATGTCAGGCTGACCGTGGATGCCGGGCGGGGCGCCAACTGGGCCGAGGCGCATTAGGCACTGAACGCGCCGCTCATCAGGCCCGGCGGGCCGTCTTCGCGCCGGGTCAGGCCTCGGGCCTGACCATGCGGGCCACCAGTTTGCGGACAAAGGGGCCGGCGATCAGGATGACCGCAAAGGCGATCGGCCAGCTGGTAACCCATGCCGCCATCCAGTTCGAAGTCACACCCGGCGCAAAGCCCAGCGTACGCAGGGTGGCCACGCAGGTCACGATGCAGGACATCAGCCCCGATATGAGGAGGGCGAAAACGATGTGCGAAAAGCGGGCGGGGATCATCTGGACATCTCGGTTTGTTGGTTCTTCACATTCGGTATATGAGATATGGCATCTGGCCGTCAGCGCGCATCATTGCCGCATCCAGTGCAGTGTGTCCACTGTGCGCGGGGTCGACGGGGTATACTCGGCGCTGACCCAGCCGTCATAGCCGCTGGTATCGAAGGCGTGGAACAGCGCCGGAAAGTCGATTGCGCCGGGCGCGGGTTCGGAGCGGTCGGGGGCTGCGCCGATCTGGATATGGGCCACCCGCGCGCGGACCCTGTGCCAGACCGCCAGCGCGTCGCCGTGGATCATCTGGGCGTGAAAGCTGTCGAATTGCAGGCCGACATTGGGACGGTTCACGCGGTCTAGGATCTCGGCGGCGAGATCGTAATCATTCAGGAAATAGCCCGGTTGCGAGACCGGGTTCAGCGGTTCGATGGTGAAGCGTTGATCCGGGGCGTGATCGGCGGCCCATTGCAGGTTGCGCACCAAGGTGTCCGCCGCTTCGGCCCCGGTTGCATAACCGGACATCAGATGGACCAGACCGGGGCGAAGGACCTGAACATAACGCAAAACGCGGCGGATGTCGGAGCGAAACCGGGCCTCTCCGTGCGGTATGGCGGCATAGCCGGGGTCGCCGCCGGCATAATTCGGCGGCGGTGCATTGATCAGGACCAGGTCCAGACCCGAGGCGAGCAACGCATGTTTGGTCTGTTGTGCCGGGGCATCATAGGGAAACAGGATCTCGACGGCCTCGAACCCCGCATCCGCAGCTGCCTGAAACCGGTCGAAGAACGGCAATTCGTTGAACAGCAGGGACAGGTTGGCGGCAAATCTGGGCATGGCGGCTCTCGCGTGGTGTGGCCAAGTCATAGACGGGTAAAATTTCCGGTGAAAGGGTCAGGAAACGACAGTTTGTCGAAAACAGTTCAGACCTGCGGGGGCAATTCGCGTTGCGTCGGGCAGAACCCGATTCGGGTTTTCCACCCTGACCGACCGAAAGAGCCGCCATGTCGCTTAGTCCGGACCCCGTCCGAGGATTTGCACCCGCCGCGCCGGGCCGGGACGTGTTTTCGGGAAACGCGCTGGCGGTTGCGTCGATGCTGACCTGGGCCGCCGGGTTTCCGGCGGCGGAGATCCTGCTGCAAAGCTGGCCGCCGCTGACGCTGATCGTTGCCCGTCTGGCGCTGACCGTGAGCGTGCTGGTTCCGGTCTGGCTGATGCTGGATGGCCCTGCCCGCGTGTTGCGGGCGCGGTGGGGCCGCGCCCTGTGGGTCGGCGGCATCGGGTTTGGCGTGGGGACCTATCTGTTGCTGATCGCGCAGAAGATGACCGATCCGGTCACGGTGGCGCTGATCGTGTCCTGCGCGCCGCTGTTCAGCACGATGCTGGAAATGGCCGCCGGAACCCGGCGGCTGCGGTGGACCTTTGGTCTGGGCATGGGGGCCTCGGTCATCGGCGGGCTGATCGCCACAAGTGCGCTGGCCCCGGCGCAACTGGGGCTGGGTGCAGCCTGCGCGGTACTGTCTACCGGGCTTTACTGCTGGGCCAGCATGGCCACGGCGCGCGATTTTCCCGAACTTGGCCAGACCGGACGCGCGGCGATCACCTTTGTCGGTGGTCTGTTGGCGGCGAGCGGTCTTTTGTTGTTTTCGTGGCAGGCCGGGCTGGATGTGATACCGGCCCTGCGCTTTGACACGGAACAGGCCGGGATGCTGGTGATCTATGCCCTGATCTCGATGGCGCTGAGCCAGGTTCTGTTTGTCGCCTCGGTCGGGCGGCTGGGCATTGCGGTGGCCTCGTTCCACATCAACGTCGCGCCGTTCTATGTGATGATCATCATGCTGACGCTGGGGGCCGGGTGGAACTGGACGCAGGCCCTTGGCGCGGCGATCGTGGGGCTGGGCGTGGTTTTGTCGCAGATCCGGCCCGGTCGCGCGCGGCGATAGGGCGGAAGGGGCGCTGCCCCTCTTGCCCTGCGGGCAATTCACCCCGGGGTATTTGGGACAAGAAAGAAGCGCGGGTTTGTTCAGCTGTCTTCGAGATCCTGCGACGGGAGGATCGGGAAGAACCGGCCCGAGGACCAGATGCCGAACCAGCCGTCGTGATGAGTTCCGAGCTCGATCAGCCGGTAGAAGCTTTTGCGGTCGATCCGGGCTTCGAGGTCGGCGCGGATCAATACATAGGGCGAGGGTTCATCCGTTTCCGGATCGTGAACGACGCGGATGGGATGGCCGGGACCGGCAATGGCGGTGTCGCCGACATGGGTCGTGAAGGTCAGGTGCTGCGCCGCGCCGTCACCCGTGGCGTCCACATCGACGGCGACAAACGGCGCGTCATCGACAGTGATTCCCACCTTTTCGACGGGGGTGACGAGGAAATACTTGCCGTCTTCCTTCTTGAGAATGGAGGAAAACAGGCGCACGAGCGGGAACCGGGTGATCGGCGTGCCCTGATAGAACCACGTGCCATCGCGCGCAATACGCATGTCGAGATCGCCGCAAAAAGGGGGATTCCACAGGTGGATCGGTGGCAGGCCCTTTGGTTTGGACGCCTTGACCGATGCGGCCAGGGCATCGGCGGAGGGGGTCACGGTATTTTGTCCGCTCATTGTTTTTGCCATTTCCTCCCGGCGCGATACACTTCAATCATATAACTCCACGGAAGGGAAAGCCATGTCCGAACCTGCCGAGCTCGTCGCCGAGATCGAAGCGCTTGAAGAAAAGCTGCAACAGGCCAAATCCTCGATCACCCGCAGGTTCATCGGGCAGGAGCGGGTTGTCGACCTGACGCTGACCGCGCTGTTGTGCGGCGGGCATGCGTTGCTGATCGGGCTGCCGGGGCTGGGCAAGACGCGGTTGGTCGAGACGCTGAGCACCGTGATGGGGCTGCATGGCAACCGCATCCAGTTCACGCCCGACCTGATGCCCGCCGATATCCTTGGCTCGGAGGTGCTGGACACCGCCGAGGATGGATCGCGCCATTTCCGGTTCATTCAGGGGCCGATTTTCTGTCAGCTTTTGATGGCGGACGAGATCAACCGGGCCAGCCCGCGCACCCAGTCGGCGCTGTTGCAGGCGATGCAGGAGCGGACGGTGACGGTGGCGGGCGAGGACCGGGCGCTGGGCGTGCCGTTTCACGTTCTGGCCACGCAGAACCCGATCGAACAGGAAGGCACCTATCCGTTGCCCGAGGCGCAGCTGGACCGGTTTCTGGTGCAGGTCGATGTCGACTATCCCGACCGCAAGACCGAGCGCGATATCCTGATCGCCACGACCGGGGTCGACGAGGAGCAATCATCGCAGATCTTCACCAAGGAAGAGCTGCTGGCCGCGCAGGTGTTGCTGCGCCGGATGCCGGTCGGCGAGTCGGTTGTCGAGTTGATCCTTGATCTGGTGCGCGCCTTCCGGCCCGAGGAGACGGGCGCGTCGGAGCGGGTGCGCGAGACCGTGGCCTGGGGGCCGGGGCCGCGCGCGGCGCAGGCGCTGATGATGACGGTGCGGGCGCGGGCGATGCTGCAGGGGCGGCTGGCACCCAATGCGGAAGACGTGATCGACATGGCGCGACCGGTGCTGAGCCACCGGATGGCGCTGAACTTTGCCGCGCGGGCGCGGGGCGACAGCCTGGCCGACCTTATTGAAGCCACCGCCGCGGGGCTGACCCGCAGCGAGGCGGCGGCGTGAATGCGGCGCTGACCCTTCGCGAAAGATCCGAGGCCGAGGCGTCACGGCTGCCACCGCTTTTGGCACGGGCCGAGCATCTGGCAGGAACAGTGCTGCTGGGGGATCATGGCCGTCGCCGCGCCGGTCTGGGTGACGATTTCTGGCAATACCGGCCTGCACAGGTGGGTGACAGCAAGCGGATGATCGATCACCGGCGTTCGGCACGGGGGGATCAGCAATATGTGCGAGAACGCGAGTGGCAGATCGCGCAATCGGTGATGTTGTGGGTGGATCAGGGCGCATCGATGCGGTTTACCTCGGACAAGGCGCTGCCAACCAAGATCGACCGGGCGCGCCTGCTGGGGCTGGCAACCGCGATCCTGCTGGTGCGGGGCGGCGAGAGGGTCGGGTTGAGCGGAACGTCCTTGCCGCCCCGGCGCGGCAACGCGCAGGTGGTGCGGCTGGCGCAGGCCTGGGCCAAGGACGCCGAGGCCGACTATGCCCCGCCTGAACACCGCGCGATGATCCCGCATTCGCGGGCGCTGTTCATCTCGGATTTCCTGGGTGATCTGGGCGAGGTGGAACTGGCGTTGACCAAGGCTGCGGACCGGGGCGTGCGGGGCCTCCTGCTGCAAGTGCTCGATCCGGGTGAAGAGAGTTTTCCCTATCGGGGGCGCACGATCTTCGAGAGCGTCGGCGGAAGCCTGCGGCACGAAACCCTGAAAGCGGGTGATTTGCGCCAGCGCTATCTGGACCGGTTGGCCGAGCGCAAGGACGCCTTATATCAGTTGTGCCGTGCGACGGGCTGGCAGTTTGGGCAGCATCACACCGGCGAAAGCGCCCAGGCCGCCTTGTTGTGGCTGTATCGCGCCCTGGATGGAGGCACCCGATGACCGTGCTGGCTGGCATCGGTTTTACCGCGCCCTGGCTGTTGCTGGGGCTTTTGGCGTTGCCGGTACTGTGGCTGATCCTGCGGGCGGTGCCGCCGGCGCCGATCCGGCGGTTGTTCCCCGCCGTCACGCTGCTTTTGGGGTTGAAGGACGATGAAAGCGTGTCGGACCGCACGCCCTGGTGGCTGCTGCTGCTGCGGATTCTGGCGGCGGCGGCGATCATCATCGGGCTGGCCGGACCGGTGCTGAACCCGTCACGCGACGGGGCGGGCAGCGGGCCGGTGCTGATGGTGCTGGATGCAAGCTGGGCCGGGGCGGCGCGCTGGCCTGCAACGCTGAACCAGATCGATGCGCAGCTGACCGAGGCGGGGCGTGCCGGACGGCCCGTGGCGATTCTGCGCCTCACCGACCCCGAGCCGCCGGTTTTCCTGGCGGCTGAGGCATGGCGCAGCCGGTTGCCCGGATTGGTGCCGCTGCCTTGGCAGCCGGGAGAAGTTCAGATCGACGCCTCATTGGCGGCGCTTGATACGATTGAAGGCGGGTATGACACGCTGTGGTTCAGCGACGCGCTGGATTATGCGGGGCGCGACGACGTGCTGGCGGCGTTGCAGGATCGGGGCGGCGTGACGGTCTATCAGACCGGCGCACAGGTGATCGGCCTGTTGCCCGCCCGGTTCGAGGATGGCGCAGTGCAGCTGACTGCGGTGCGATCCCACCCGGCACCGGCGCAATCGGTGACGATTCAAGCCGAGGGGCGTGACCCGGCAGGCACCATGCGGGTTTTGGAAACCGCAACGGCGGAGTTTGCCGATGGGGAGACGCAGGCCGGGGTCGCGCTGGCGCTGCCGTCCGAGTTGCGGGCGCGGATCACCCGGTTCGACATCGCAGGCCAGCGGTCGGCCGCAGCGGCCAGCCTGACGGATGACAGTCTTCGGCGGCGCGAGGTCGCGCTGATCACCAACAGCAGCAACCGCGAGGGGCTGGAGCTGTTGTCGCCTCCGCATTATCTGACCCAGGTTCTGACCCCGACCGCCGATTTCGTGGATGGCGACCTGCTGGAGGTGCTGCCCGCCAATCCGGATGTCATCGTGCTTGCCGATATCGCCACTTTGTCGGCGCGCGAGGAAACCGCGCTGATCGAATGGATCGAAAAGGGTGGTCTGTTGCTGCGCTTCGCGGGCACGCGCATGGCGGCAAGTGATCTGGGCCGGGATACGGACAACGCGCTGTTGCCCGTGCGCCTGCGCAGCGGCGGCCGCACGGTGGGGGGCGCGATGAGCTGGGGCGAAGCCAAAGGGCTTGCGCCCTTCCCCGAGTTTTCGCCGTTTCACGGGTTGACCATCCCCGAAGAGGTGACGGTAACCACGCAGGTAATGGCGCAGCCCGGACCGGATCTTGCCGGAAAAGCCATTGCCTCGCTGACCGATGGTACACCGCTGGTCACGCGCAAACCGCTGGGATTGGGGCAAGTGGTGCTGTTCCACATCTCGGCGGATGCGGAATGGTCCACCCTGCCCCTGTCGGGCCTGTTCGTCGAGATGCTGGACCGGCTGGCGGTGACCTCTGCCGCCAAGTCGCAACAGGTGGAGCTGTTGCAAGGCACGGTCTGGGCGCCGGATCAGGTACTGGACGGGTTTGGCGACTTGTCGGATGCGGGCAACCTGCCCGGCGTCGATGGCGCGGATCTGATCGAGGGGCGCGCCGGGCCTGATCTGCGCCCGGGCATTTATGTGAACGACACGCAAAGGCTGGCGCTGAACGTTCTGCCAGAGGGGGAGGTGCTGGAACCGGCAGCCTGGCCGGTGGATGTGCCTGTCAAGGGCGTGGAGGTCGAGCGGGACATGCCGCTGGGCGGCATCCTGCTGAGCCTGGCGCTGATCCTGCTGGTGGTGGATGTGGTGGCGTCACTGGCGCTGTCGGGGCGGCTTTGGCAGGCGCGCGCAGCGGTGCTGGTACTGGGGATCGTGCTGGGGGCACCGCAAGTGCAGGCACAGGCCGGTGACGATATCGACTTTGCGCTGTCCTCGACCAAGGAACTTGTGCTGGCGCATGTGCTGACAGGGGACAGTCAGGTTGACGATGTCGCGCAGGCGGGGCTGCGCGGACTGTCGGACACGCTGTTCTATCGCACCTCGGTCGAGCCTGCGGAACCGGTGGGGGTCGACCTGGAGCGTGACGAGCTGGCGTTCTTTCCCCTGCTCTACTGGCCGATCACGCCCGATCAGCCGGAGCCGTCGGCCGAAGCCTATGCCCGGCTGAACACCTATCTGCGCTCGGGCGGGATGATCCTGTTCGACACGCGCGATGCGGATATCGCCCGGTTCGGCGTGGCCAGCCCGAATGGCCGCAAGTTGCAGGCGCTGGCGGAGCCGCTGGACATTCCGCCGCTTGAGCCGGTGCCGCACGATCACGTACTGACGCGCGCCTTTTACCTGTTGCAGGATTTTCCGGGGCGTCATGCCGGAACCGAGGTTTGGGTCGAATCCGCGCCCCCCGACGCCGAACAGATCGAGGGTATGCCGTTCCGCAACCTCAATGACGGGGTGACGCCGGTGGTGATCGGCGGCAATGACTGGGCCGGAGCCTGGGCGGTGGACCGCAACGGCCAATCCCTGCTGCCGGTCGGACGCGGATATGCCGGAGAGCGTCAGCGTGAACTGGCGCACCGCTTTGGCGTCAATCTGGTGATGCACGTGCTGACCGGGAACTACAAATCGGACCAGGTGCACGTGCCTGCCTTGCTGGACAGGTTGGGACAATGACCGGAACCGTCATATTCGATCCGCTGATCCCCTGGCCGGTCCTGGCATCGGTTGCGGCACTGGCCGTGGCCGGAATCGTTCTGGCCCTGTGGCGGGGATTGTCGGGATGGGCCTTGCGCGGGCTGGCGGCGCTGATCCTGATCGCGGCGCTGTCCGGGCCGGTCTATCAGATCGAGGACCGCGCGCCGCTGACCGACATCGTGCTGATGATCGAGGATGAAAGCGCCAGCCAGAAACTGTCGGACCGCGAGCAGCAGACGAGCGAGGCCGCCGAGCGGCTGGCCGGGATCATCGAGTCCCGTGACAACACCGAGCTGCGCCGCATTCGCGTGGGCGACGGACAAGGCGACGAGGGCACGCAGGTGATGCGGGCCTTGACCGAGGCGCTGGCCGAAGAGCCGCGTGCCCGTATTGCCGGGATCATCGCGCTGTCGGACGGGCTGATCCATGACGCCGATCAGACCCCCGACCTGCCCGCGCCGATGCATCTGCTGCTGACCGGCAGATCCGGAGACTGGGACCGGCGGCTGATCGTCCGGAACGCCCCGGCCTTTGCCATCATCGGCGAGCCGATGACCCTGATCCTGCGGATCGAAGACAGCGGCGACGCGCCTGCGGGCCGCGCCGTCGCACCGCTGGAACTGTCGGTCGACGGGGGCGAGCCCGAACGGTTCGACCTGCCGATCGGGCAGGACATAGAGGTGCCGATCACCCTGCCGCATGGCGGGCGCAACGTGATCCAGTTCACGGTCCCGGCGGCCGAGGGCGAGCTGACCGACCGCAACAACACCGCGCTTATCCAGATGAACGGCGTGCGCGACCGGCTGCGGGTGCTGCTGGTCTCGGGCGAGCCGCATCCGGGCGGGCGGACGTGGCGCAACCTGCTGAAATCGGACAGTTCGGTCGATCTGGTGCATTTCACCATCCTGCGCCCGCCGGAAAAACAGGACGGCGTGCCGGTGGACGAGCTGAGCCTGATCGCGTTTCCGACACGCGAACTGTTTCTGGAAAAGATCGACGATTTCGATCTGATCATCTTTGATCGCTACAAGCGGCGCGGCATCCTGCCCGCCATCTATCTGGACAATGTCACCGACTATGTGAACAAGGGCGGCGCGGTTCTGGTGGCGGCGGGGCCGGATTTCGCCACCGCCGATTCGATCTTTCGCTCTCCGCTGGCGCCGATCCTGCCTGCCCAGCCCACGGCGCGGGTATTCGAGGAGCGATATGTTCCGGAAGTGTCCGATCTGGGCCAGCGTCACCCGGTGACCACCGAACTTGGCAATCCCGGCGACTGGGGCGCGTGGCTACGCCAGATCGATGTGCGGGATCGTTCGGGCGATGTGCTGATGACGGGAATCGAGGACCGCCCGCTGCTGGTTCTGGACCGTGTCGGAGAGGGGCGGGTGGCGCTTTTGGCTTCGGATCACGCCTGGCTGTGGAGCCGGGGATACGAGGGCGGCGGGCCGCAGCTGGAACTGCTGCGGCGGTTGGCGCACTGGATGATGAAGGAACCCGAGCTTGAAGAAGAAGCCCTGTGGGCCGAGGCCAATGGCCAGAGCATGCGCATCATCCGCCGCACGCTGGAAGAGGAGGTCGGGCCGCTGACGGTGACCCGGCCCAATGGCGACAGCGAGGAGCTGACGCTGGAAGAGGTCTCTCCGGGGCGGTTCGAGGCACAGTATTTCGGGCCGGAGATCGGGTTGTATCGCCTGCGCGAAGGCGAGCGCGAGGCGGTGATCGGTCTGGGGCCTGCCGCACCCAAGGAATTCGAGCGCACGATTGCCAGCGGCGAGATCTTCGAGCCGCTGTTGGCCGGGCTCAAGGGTGGCGTCATGCGGCTGGAGGCCGGGCTGCCCGCGATCCGGTCGGTGCGTGAGGGGCGGCCCGCCTCGGGGCGTGGCTGGATCGGGCTGACGCCGCGCGGAGCTTACGAGACGCGCGATGTTACCCAGGCCGGGTTGTTGCCGCCGTGGCTGGTGCTGTTGCTGGCCTCGGGCTTTCTGCTGGCCGGATGGCTGCGCGAGGGGCGGCACTGAATCCCGTTATTTGAATGCTACGCTGACCCTTGGATCACCGGGCAGGCCGATATAGCTGACCGAGGCACCGCCCTTGCCTTTTGCGGGCGGTATCAGCGGCCCGAAAGAACCGACGGAAATCAGGTCGCCGGGTTTGAACGTGATCCCCCTGGACCTCAACCAGAGGGCCGAGTTCGCCGGATGGCCCAGAACCGCCGTTCCGGGGGCGGTTGCCAGAACCTCGCCATCTGCCGCGCGCAGCGTCACCTGCATCGCGGCCAGCGCCTGCGACATGGCGGCGGGGTCGTCGACCGGGATATCTGCGCCCATGACGCCAAGCCTTGACCCGACACCGGCGGCGGTCAGGGTGACGGCGGTGAGCGGTTCACCTTCGGCCAGAGTGAGATCAGGCAGTTCGATGAACGGGCGAACTGCAGAGATATGGGCCATCACTTCGTCTGGTGTGGTGGCCTGATTGATGCCTTCGTCCCCGACGACAAGGATCAGATCGGCCTCGAAAACCGGGCGCGCACCCCAGTTGGCGGGAATTTCGGAACCGTCAGGCAGCATCATGTCGCGATAGAGAACGCCCTGCACGGGCTCGCTGACACCGAACCGGTCCTGCGCGGGTTTGCTGGTCAGGCCCGCCTTGTAGCCGATGAGTGGCCCGAGATGCGGTGTCAGCGCAGCGGCCAGTTTCGCCTGAGCACACAGCGCGTCATCCATGCTGCCGTCGGGCACAAGTGCGGAGGTTGCCGTGTTCGACAGGTAATCCGCGACAAAGGCGTCGATCTGCGCGTCGGAGGCGCAATCGGCTGTGGCGGATGTGGCGGCGAGGGTGGCGGCAAGCGTCACAATCAGGCGTTTCATGATGTCATCCCTTTCAATCGATCGCGATGGAGATCCGGTCTGACCGGCCTTTTGCATCCACGAGGACAAACGAGGCATAGCCCCGGCCGGGGTTTGGAATTTCGAACTCGGTCTGCCGGATGCCGGTGGCGACGGGGCGGCCATCGGCCAGCAGAGAATAAGGGCCTTGTCCGCCACGCAGCTTGACGGTCAGCGGCGTACCATCAGTCGCCAGTCGCGCGCCATCCGGAGGAAACAGCAGTTGCGGCGCACCGGTTGCGGGCTGGAACGCGGCAGAGCGGGGCCGGAATCGCTGCAGCGGCGCGGGCAGGTCCGCAACGCCGACGATCAGGGTCGCGGGTGGCGGCGGCGGCAGCGGGTCGAAGGCGGGTTTCAGTCGTCCGAACGCCTCGAACAGCACGGGTGCGGCCAGATCGCCGCCAAAGGCGCCCGGTACAGGAGTGCCGTCGGCCCGGCCCAGCCAGACGCCGATCACATGCCGCCCGTCATAGCCGATGGCCCATGCGTCGCGGTGGCCGTAGGACGTGCCGGTCTTGTAGGCGAGCACATTTGCGGGGGCACCGGGCGGCGGCGCGAGACCCGCCAGAATATCGCCGACCTGCCATGCGGCCACGTCGGAAATCACCCGTGCTGTGTTGCCCGCCGGATCGGTCAGGCGGTCGCGCAGCAACGGTCCCTGACCGCCAGCCGCCAGCGTGGCGTAAAGCTGCACCAGATCGTTCAGGGTGATCCCCACCCCGCCCAGCGACACCGCAAGACCCGGCGCGCCGCCGGTGAGGCGCGGGCGCGCGCCCGCCCGGTTCAGCGCGGCCATGATGCGGCTTGGCCCAAGCTCGTGCGTCAGGCGGACGACGGGAATGTTGAGCGACATCTGCAACGCCTCGCGCACCCGTACATCGCCGCGGAACATCCCGTCGAAATTGCGCGGCGCATAGCGGCCGAACATGACAGGGCCGTCATGGATCAGGGTTTCGGGATGGGCCATGCCCTGATCGAACGCCAGCCCATAGACCAGCGGTTTCAGGGTCGAGCCGGGCGAGCGCAGGGCGGTGGTCATATCCACGAAGCCCTGCCGCGTGTCGTCATACCCGGCAGAGCCGACCGAGGCGAGGATGTCGCCGGTCGTATAATCGGCAACCATCATCGCGCCAGAGACCCGCGCCCCGGCGCGGGCGGCGGCGCGGGCGACCAGCGGTTCGAGTTGTGACTGCAGCCGTGCGTCGATGGTCAGATCATGGGTCTGGGCCTCGGGCGCGTCAGCGATCGCGCGATCCGCCGGATGCGCGGCCAGTTGCGGAAAGGGGCGCAGCATCACGGGCGTCGGCTCGGTCAAGGCCGCCCGAACCTCGGATAGTGGCAGGGCGTTCTGGTCGGCCATCCGGCGCAAAACCCTGTCGCGCGCCTGAGCGGCCGCAACGGGGTGCCGGTCGGGCCTGCGGGTTTCAGGCGATTGCGGCAGGGCCACGAGCAGCGCGGATTGCGCCGGGGTCAGGCGGCGCGGCTCTTTCCCGAACCAGGCCAGTGTCGCGGCGCGCACGCCTTCGAGATTGCCGCCATAGGGCGCGTGGGTCAGGTAGAGGTCGAGGATATCCTGTTTGCCCAGCTGCCGTTCCAGTGCCAGCGCCACCCGGATCTGACGCAGCTTGCCGCGCCAGCGGCCAGTCGGGCCATTTTCCAGCAGGCGCGCGACCTGCATCGTCAGGGTGGAACCACCCGACACCACCTGCCCGTTCCACAGCGCCTGTGCGGAGGCGCGGATCATCGCCAGCAGGTCAACGCCCGAATGGGTCCAGAAGCGTTTGTCCTCATACCGGATCAGCATTGCGACAAAATCCGGATCGACCGGCCCCGGCTGCAATCGCCAGAGGCCGTCCTCGACCGGATAGGCCCGCAGCAACGCGCCGTTGCGGTCCCGTACCTCGGTCGATGTCTGCGCCAGTGTCGACGGCAGAACGGTGCGGGCAATCCACCCGTCTGCCGCGTCGCGCGCAAGTGCGGAAAGGAACAGTCCCGCGGCAAGACCCAGCAAGATGCGCGCCGGACTAGCCATCGACCCAGCCTTCCCACAAGCCGGGATATGCGGTAACGAAGCCCGATCCGTGGACCTCAAGCTCGGCCTCGAAGTTTGGCGAGCTGTAACGGATGCCGGTTGCGTCGATGCGGGTATAGATCTGGTTCAGCCGTTCCAGCATGCCCAGACCGGGTTTCAGCCAGGCGGCGCTGACGTGGGCGCTCTGGCCCCGGGCCAGCGACAGGCGGCGCAGGGGAAGCAGGTTGGTGGCCGGGGTAAAGCTGAGGTCGAGATCATGGCAGTTGGCGGTGTTGTCCTGCATCTCGTCATTCAGAACCCACCCCTGCGGCCCGCGATGCAGGCGCAGCGCAATGGCGCGCCCGCCGATGTGGCCCGCCACATCCGCCGACAGGCTGTACCAGTCGGGATCGCAGCGCACGTCATAACTGAGACTGGCATCAACGCCATCGTCATGCCAGAGCGCCTGGCCGACCAGCATCCAGCCCTGATCCAGTTGCGACAGGGTGCAACGGTCGGTGCCCTGGATGTCGAGCCGACGCCAATGGGCCGAGGCGACGGCCGTGCGCCCGGTCATTGCACCGCGACCCGCCCGGTGCCGGTCCAGGCGCGGTTGCGGGGGCGGTACATATCCTCGACCGAAGCCGCCGGGTGGTGAAAGCTGCCCGGCGTGACCGCGCGGGCGACATAGGCCAGCGTTATGGTGACGGGGCCGAACTGATCCACCGCCGCAAGGAACCGGTCAGATCGGAATTCGGCATGGGTGGCCTCGGAAAGGCTGAGCCAGTCGAGCGCACGCACATCACCCGATCGCAAGAGGTTGGGGTTGTCGATCTCGATCCCCGCCGGGAGCGGATCGTTGATCATCAGCCGGGCGCCGCCATCCTCGAACGGGGTCACGATCAGGACCGACACGAAACGTTCGCCCACGGCAAAGTTGCTGCGGTCAAGCGGCGCGCCATCCATCGAGAAATACTGGCGGGTGAGGGAATACCCCGTGCCGCCCGCCTGTGGCGCGACCTCGGGCACGCCAGAGACGGTGAGGGTTATGTCGGTGCTGTGCCCGTCGGCGGCGGTGATGTTGAGCACCTCGTCCGCCGCGTCCGCCAGCACCTGCACGAAGGGGCCATCGACGGGCTCGCCATTGACCTGCAGGCCGGATCGTTCGGGCGTCTGCACCAGCGCATGGGCGGCCAGCAGGGACCAGGCGGCCTCTTGCGTCGACAGTGCGCCGGTGTCGGAACTGATCCGGGTTACCAGTGCGTCGCGGTCGATGGCGGCGCTGCCTGCCTCGGTCGCCAGCGCAAGCAGCCCGGCGGCATCACGCAGCGGTGTGCCATAATCGGCGCGCCAGAGCGTTTCGTCCTGCGCAGGGCGGTTCGCCACCATGCGCGCGGCGCGGGCAAACATGGTGTCGGCGCGGGTCTGGTCGCCATAGGCCGCCAGCGCCGCACCAAGTTGTGCCGCCGCCAGCGGGGTCGAAAACGCCTGGCCCTTGACGTCGGCATAATAGCGCAGATCCCCCATTGCCGCCGCACCTTCGCGCGCCAGCACCATCAGGGCATAGGCGATATCCTCGCCCCCCTGATCGAAATCGGGGGCATAGCTGATGCGGTTGCGCAGGTTGTCCATCGCCTGAGCAAAGGCGCGGTCGGGAACAGCATGGCCCTGCGCGCGGGCGCGGGACAGGAAGTCACCCACATAGGCATCAAGCCAGAAATCGCCGCTTTCGGCGCGCCAAAGGCCAAAGGAGCCGTTTCCGGCCTGCCGGGTCAGGACGCTGCGGATCGCGGCGTTGATCCTGTCGGATACCGCGGTTCGGTTTCCCAGCCCCGTGGCCTGCGCCACCGAAGACAGGTAGAGCAGCGGCAGGGCCTGGCTGGTCACCTGTTCGGTGCAGCCATAGGGATAGCGGTCGAGCGTGTCCAAAAGGCCCGGCGCGTCGAACCGCGCCAGTGGCCCGGCAGACAGGACAGCCTTGCCGGAGCCGGGGTGCAGCCCGGCAAAGACATCGGCCGAGAACAGGAAGCTGTCACCCGCGCCCAGCGCGAAGCGGCGCGTCTGGGCCACGACCGGATCGTTGGCGCGTACTGGCAGGGTCAGCGATTGGGTCAGAGCGCGGCCATCGGGTGTTGTGACGGTCACGTCGATCGCCGGATCGCCCAGCGCGGTAGCGCGCACGGGGATCTCGAACACCGCCTTGGCCCCTTCCTCCAACGTGAAACCGGCGGGCGTGTCTCCCAGATCCAGCGCCGCTGAGGCGGCAAGGGTCAGGCCCATATCCCCGGCGGGACCATCGGCATGGACAATCTCCAACAGCAGTCGGCTGGTGTCACCGGGAGCCAGGTATCGCGGCAGGCTGGCGGTCACGACCACGGGGTCGCGCACGGTCATCTCGGCCTCGGCCTGTCCCACCGCGCGGGCAGACCAAGCGACCGCCATCAGCCGTACCGTGCCGTTGAAGGCGGGCAGAGGCAGGTCAATCACGGCCTCGCCGTTGGTGTCCACTTTCACCGGGCCGGAGAACACCGCCATCAGATCCTGCGTCGGTGGCGGTGATTGCATGCGCAGGCCCGCATCGCTGTCACCTCCAGAACGCACGGTGCCCATCGCGCCGTTCATGCCATCGATCAGACGGCCATAGACGTCGCGCAGTTCGACCCCAAGACGGCGCTGGCCGAAATAGTATCCCGTTGGATCGGGGCTGTCGAAGCCCGTGAGGTTCAGGATGCCCACATCCACAGCCGCCAGCGTCAGCCAGGCCTGTTCTCCTTCGGCAACGCCGTCAACCTTGATGCGGGCCTGTTGGGTCTGGCGCGGTTCGGCCACCGGAGGAGCCTCGATCGACACCGCAAGTTCGCGCCCCGGCGCCGCGACGGCAGCATGGGCCACGCCCAGCGCACGGGCCGGGTTCTGACCGGAAGTGACATCCATCGGGCGGATCACGGTCGCGGTTACATAAGCGCCCGCGCCCCAAGCCTCGGTCACCGGCAGGGGAATGACGCTTGCGCCCTGGGGTACGTCGATGGACTGACGCAAGATCACCCGGTTCGACAGGACGGCGATCTGCGCGATACCCGCTGCGCGCGGCACAATCCGCAGTTGCGCGGTGTCGCCGGGGCGATAGCTGTCACGGTCGAGCGACATTTCCAGCCGGTCGGGCGTGGCGGTGGCATCAGCGGCTTGATACCAGCCTGCGTGGAAATCCACGGCAGCGGCGGCATAGTCGCCGTCCAGCCGTTCGATCACCAGCTCATACCGACCCCAATCGACCGGCTGGCTGAGCGGCAGGGGATCGGTGCCCAGGTCGGCCTCGCCCGTGGCGATGCGGGTGCGGCGCGTGGTGGGTTCCCAGTTCCAGTTGCCGTAGAGCTGATACCATTGATAACGCGTCTCGACGCGGTTCAGTGTCCAGCGCACGCGCATGTTGGCAGGCGTCAGATCGGGCGACAGGGCGACAATCTGAAACGCGGCCTCGGCCCCTTCGGCCACCACGTCGTCGAACATCGGCTTGATGCCGATCACCGGGGTTTGCGGCAGAACGGGCGCAGTCAGGCGGCGTTCGACCGGTCGGCCCGAGCCGTCGGCCAGACGGGCGATCACCGTCGCCTCTAGCGGCTTGCCCGGCAAATCGACCGAGGGAATTTCGACCGCCACGGTCGCCTGACCCTGAGCATCGGTTCGCGCACCGCCGAAATGGCTGGATGGGGAAGGATTCGGAGCGTCATAGCGGCCAAAACGATAGCCTTCGTACCCAGCCACGGTTTCGGCAGCGCGCAGAACCACCTGCCCGTCGATGGTCAGGTCGGAACCCGGCGCGCCAAAAAGATATCGTGCCTCGATTTGCAGCGGCGGGCTGTCACCGGGGCGCAGGGGCGTGTTGGGCAGGGCCAAGTCGAAGTCGATGCGCTCGGGCAGGAAATCCTCGACCAGCACGGTCTGGCTGGCCAGTGCGGGGCCTTGCGGATCGGTCCTGAGTTCGATCCGCCAGGTGCCGCGCGGGGCGTCGCCCGCCACGGGCATGACAAAGACGTGGCCGCCTGCCTTGCCGCCGTCCGAGACCGCGCGGCGGTATTCGACACCGTCGGGTCGGCTGAGGATGGCGGTCAGCGGCAGTCCTTCGACCGCCTGCGCCCGATCATCGCGGGTCAGGGCGGTCAGATGAATGGTCTCGCCCGCGCGATATACGCCGCGATCGGTTGTCAGGAACACGTCGACCGGCCCGGCGGGCGGGCGCCCCTCGACCCCGCGATCGGACAGGTCGAAGGCGGGATCGGTGAGCGGCAGGAAGGAGAAATCGCTGCCACTTTCTGCGAGGATCAACGCCGGGGCTGCCGCCCCGCGCCCGCGTGTGAGACCGGGATCGAACCGGGCATAGCCGTCGGCGTCGGTTGTGGCTTTTGCAATCACGGCATTCGCCTGAGAGATCAGCGAGACTTCGACGCCCGCGCGCGAAGTGGCGTCACCGAGGCTCCGGACAGCTACATGCAACCCGTCGGTGCCCGACATCGAGCCGAGGCCCAGATCGGACAGAACGAACCACTGGGTCGCGCCGGGGTCGTCATAGGGATCGGCACCCGGTACCCGCGCAGTCAGCGCATAGATGCCCGCCGGTTGCTGCGCGATTGCGGCCCCCATCGGCAGACGGGAGGTCATGTCGCGGTTGAGCTCGGATTGCACCTCGGCGGTGCCGGTCCAGACTTCCTGAGCAATCTCTGACGTAAACTGCTGATCCTGCCAGTGACTGAGCGGGCGGCCAAAGAAGCCGTCCTGTACCGCGCGCAGCAAATTTCGGTCGCTGATCCGGCGAAGTTTCAGATCAAGCCGGGTCAGGTTGACGGTCTCGACCGGCAGCGCCGCATCGGCCGCTTTGGGCAGAACGTAGCTGCGGCCGGGAAAGCGGACCGATGGCGCGCGGTCGCGGACATAGTGTGTCAGTTCGACATCCTTGATCAGCGCCTCGCCCGAGGCGGCAGGCAGACCCTGCCGGATGACGAGGCGGTAACGCTTGCCATGCTCGACCCCATCCACGCAAAGCTGGCGGTCATCGGCCTGTACCACGAGCTGAGGTTCGGGCAATTGCACGAATGGTTCGTAGTCGACGCCGGCCTGCACCAGCGGTTCGGAAAACTCTGCGCAGATGCGTGGCTGGGCAGCATCGCTTTCAACAGTGGTATCCGTGATGCGAAAGCCGTATTTCGCCACCGCCGCTTCGAGGGCAGCCAGAATGTCAGCGCGCGGCTGCAGGTCCGAGGCCAGCCGCAGCGCCGAGACCATGTCGCGGCCCCGATCGCTGCGTTCCAGCGCGTCGCCCATCACCGACAGGGCGGTCGCCTGTGCAGCGGGGGCGTCCGCGCGCAGATAGGCATTTACCGCTGCGTTCAGTGCCCGCATGGAGTAATCGCGCTGGCGTTGCCGGTCGTCGCCCGGGATATCCAGCAACAGGCGCGCGTAGTCGGCCCACAGATCGCCCCGGTCAGTGAGCGATACCGCGATACCGGTCCAGCGCATCGCCAGTTGCGGCGTGTCGGCGGCGTGGGCCGCCGCCAGAACCGATGCCGGATCGAACCCGCCGCCGGGATGGCGCAGGCCAAGATCGCGGGCCTGGTTGCGCGCGCGCGCCAGTTCGTCATCACTCAGGAACGGCAGTTCCGCGGAGCGAACGCGGGACAGTGCGAGCGCCTCGTCGCCTGTCGCAATCTTTTGCGCCGATAGCGCGCCCTCGTAGATGTCCTGCCGCGATACGCCGGATTTCGGGAAACACGCGTTTGAACGGGTGTTGTAGGTGAAGGCGGCACATCGGCTGTTGGCGGAACAGGCCCGCACACAGGATTGCAGGTCGGTGTCGAACAGGGGGTCCAGATCCGAGCCATAAAAATCGGCGTCACGGGTGACGACAAAGCGGAAATCAGCGGTGCCGGATTGGGCATGCAGGTCGTTCGCTCCGGAAAAGATCAGCAAAATCAAGGAAATTGAGAAAAATGCAAAGCGGCGCATGGCGACCTCCTGTTTGGTCTCAAGGTGACACGGGCGGCCGTGCCTTTGCAACGCCAGAGACGCGGCCAAGACAGGTTTAAACAGTTTTTCACCTAATCACCCGATGCTGCGCCGAGACTGTCAGGGAAACCGAAGAATGAGCCTTGCCGACAAACTGGCCGGGGAACGGCGCGCGCGACTGGCGGCCGAGCGGCGGCTGGACCTCAAAAAGGCGGAACTGTCTGCTGCAAACCGCAAGCTTGGCCAGCATGCGATGGCCTTGACGAAAGAGATTGGCGAGACCCGCGCCGAAGTCGCCACCGTGCGGGATGAAAATGAAAAGGTGAAATCAGATCTCACGGTAGCAAATGCCAAGATCGAAGTGGCCGAACGCCGGTTATGGCATTCGATCCAGACCATTCAGGACGGGTTCGCCTATTATGACGCCGATCACAGGATGATCGGTGCGAACACCGCCTATCTGAGTGTTTTCGATGGTCTGGACGAGGTTGCACCCGGCATATCCTATATGCGCTTGCTTGAGATCCTGACAGATGAGGGCCTGATCGATCTTGGCGAACAGTCCGCATCCGAGTGGCGCGACATGATGCGCAACCGCTGGCTGTCGGACATTCCCGAACCGATCGTGATCCAGCTCTGGAACCGGCAATATGTCAAGCTCATCGACCAACGAGGCCATGGCGGCGATATGGTCAGCCTGGCGCTCAACATCACCGCGACTGTCCGTTACGAGGCCGAGTTGCGCGCCGCCCGCGAAAAAGCCGAAGCGGCGAACCGGGCGAAATCGGCCTTTTTGGCCAATATGAGTCACGAAATCCGAACGCCGATGAACGGCATCGTCGGCATGTCGGAACTGCTGACCGATACCGTGCTGGACGAAGAACAGCAAACTTATGTCGACACCATCCGCAGTTCGGGCGAGGCATTGCTGGTCATCATCAATGACGTGCTGGATTATTCCAAGATCGAGGCTGACAAGCTGGTGCTTTACCCCGAAAGCTTTGATCTGGAACGGTGCATCCACGAGATTGCCATGCTGATGCAACCGACGGTTAGGGAAAAGGGATTGTCGCTGCTGGTGGATTACGACCTGTTCCTGCCGACGCTGTTTGTCGGCGATCCGGGCCGGGTGCGGCAGGTATTGACAAATCTGTTGGGGAACGCGGTGAAATTCACCGCCAAGGGGCATGTGCTGATCCGGGTAACCGGCGTTCCGGATGCCGAAAATGGGACATGCAGCATTCATATGGCGATCGAGGATACCGGCATCGGTATCGCCAGATCGAAAATCGACCACATCTTCGGCGAGTTCAATCAGGTCGAGGATGAGCGGAACCGCGCCTTTGAGGGCACCGGGTTGGGCCTGGCCATTTCGCAACGGCTGGTCGAGATCATGGGCGGCAGGATCTGGGTGGAAAGCGAAGAGGGGCAAGGCACCTGTTTCGGATTCCGGATCACTCTGCCGACAGCCGAAGGGCCACAGCCCGTTCCCCCCAGCCTGACGGAACGTCTGCATCATGTCATGGTGGTGGATGACCTGGCCGTCAACCGGGCGATTCTGGAAAAACAGCTTGGCCGCCTGGGGGCAAGGGTGACGTCGTGCCGGTCGGGGGCCGAGGCGTTACAACGACTGGATGAGAGCGTCGATTTGATCCTCAGCGATCATCACATGCCTGATCTGGAAGGGCTGGAGATGGCGCGCCTGATGCGCGAGCGGGGATGGGATGACGTGCCGATCGTCATCGTGACCGCGAATCCCGGTGCGATCCACGGCGATGCAAACCGGCATCTGGTTCAGGGCGTCATGCAGAAACCGGTGCCGCGGGCGGAACTGTTCTCGCGTCTCGAAGCGTTGGGAGCAGTGGTCTTTGATCGGATTCCCGCGCTGGACGACCGGGAGGAAACGGCCGATACACATGAGCCGGCCATTCCCTCGGGGCAGCTCCGGACGATGCGGGTTCTGGCGGCCGAGGACAACCGGACCAACCAGCTGGTCCTGAGCAAGATGGTCAAGGATCTGGATATCGAACTGCGGTTCGCAGGCAATGGTATCGAGGCGGTGGAAGCATTTTCGGCGTTTGCGCCCGACCTGATCTTCATGGATATCTCGATGCCCAAGATGGACGGTAAACAGGCCGCCGGCGAAATCCGCCGTATCGAGGCAGACAGCGGGCGGCGCGTGCCCATCGTCGCCCTGACCGCGCATGCCATGGCCGGGGATGCCGAGGGGATATTGGCGGCAGGTCTGGATCATTATCTGACCAAGCCGCTGCAAAAGGCCCTGATCCATGAAATGATCATCGAGCATCAACCGTCGGACGCGCGCCCGGTGGTCCCGTCCAGGCCTGAATTGCCTTGTGCGCCCATCTGACCCGACATAGCTTTGAGCCATGATCGAAGACCGTGGATTCCGGCCCCGAGCCTTGGGCGAAATTGCCATCCGCTGCGCCGATATGGCGGCGATGATTGCATTCTATGAGACCGTCATCGGGCTGGAACGGGTGCGGGGGGATCGCGACAGCCCCATCGTTTTTTTCAAGATCGCCGAAGGGTTCGGCGGGCATACCAGCGTGCTGGCCCTGTTCCATCACGACACCGCGCCTCGCCCCGGCGATGCGGGCGGGCCGGTGACGGGCGGCAACTCGGCGCTGCATCACATCGCCCTGTCGCTGCCGTTTGACGAGCAGGAGGCCGTGATGCGCTGGTATGACCGGATCGGCCAGTCCTATCGGGTGGAACAGTTCGGCTGGATCGGCTGGCGCGGCATTTTCACCGCAGACCCCGAAGGCAATACGGTGGAGCTGGTGGCCTTTGATCCGTCGATGCTGGACGGTCAGGCCTGATAGGGGCGGACAAAGACCGGCTTGTCAGGTTCGGACAGATCGGGGCGATGGGCATATCCGCCGCTGTCGAAATCGGTCAGCGAGGCCGGATCGGTCAACCGGTGCTGGATCACGTATCGCGCCATCGCGCCACGCGCCTTCTTGGCGAAGAAACTGACGATCTTTGGCGCACCGCCCTTGTCCTCCATGAAGACGGGCGTCACGACGCGTAGTTTCAGCGCCTTTTGGTCGACTGCGCCGAAATATTCCTGACTGGCGCAGTTGACCAGAATTTCGGAACCGATCTGTTCAGCCTGATGGTTGAGCGCCTTGCTGAGCTGATCGCGCCAATACTCATAGAGGTTTTTGCCGCGCCGGGTTTTCAGCTTGCTGCCCATCTCGAGCCGATAGGCCTGCATCGCGTCGAGCGGACGCAGCACGCCATAAAGCCCCGACAGGATGCGCAGGTGATCCTGCGCCCATGCCATTTCGTCGGCGTCCAGCGAGGTGGCCTCGAGCCCCTGATAGGTATCGCCAGCAAATGCAAGGGCTGCGGGGCGGGTCGCGTTACGATCCGGCGTATCGGAGAAGACCTGAAAGCGGTCGCGGTTCAGACGGGCCAGATCGTCGCTGAGACTCATCAGTTTCTTCAGGTCACCCAGCGTCAGGTTACGGGCACTTTTCGCCAGCCTGATCGCATCCTCCTGAAAGGCGGGTTCGGTCGCCTCGACATCCCGCTCCGCCCAGTCCAGCCGCTTGGCCGGAGAGATCACTACCAGCATATCCGCCCCCAAAATCCCTTGCCGTTCCGCCGTATCTAGCCCGCCGCCCCCAGGACGTCCAGAAAGGCCGGGCCGAAACGTTCCGCGCGGCGTTCGCCCAGCACCTGTTCCAGACCGCGCACATCGCCGGGGCGCAGTTGCGCCACCTTGGCCAGCTGTGAGGCCGAACAGGTCAGCGGCTTGTCGATCCCGTCGGGACCACGCGCCAGTTCCGATTGCACTTCGAGCAGGCGGTCATAGACGCCCGCGGTCTCGCGACCGGCCAGTTTGCGCCGCGCCGGATGCAGCGCCGCCGCCTCGCCCGAGATCACTTGGAGGAAGGTCGCGCCATAGCGCTCCAGTTTTTTCGCGCCGACACCGCCGACACGGGCCATGTCATCGAGCGACCTGGGCCGTTTTTCGGCCATTTCGATCAGGGTCCGGTCGGGGAAAATGACGTAGGCAGGCACGCGCGCAGCCTCGGCCAGTGCACGGCGTTTGGCCTTGAGCGCCGACAGAAGCGGCGCGTCCTCTTCGCTCACCATGGTCTTGACGGCGGGTCGGCGGACGGCCTTGTTGATCGTATCCTTGCGCAGGCGGATCGTCGCCTCGGCCTTGAGGATCGGTTTGGCAGCCTCGGTCATGCGCAACGCGCCGTGGCGTTCGGGATCGGGGCGGATCAGGTCGTGCCCCATCATCTGCCGGAAAATCGCCTGCCACTGGGGCCGTGACCATGCCTTGCCGACACCAAAGGTGGGCAGGTCGTCATGGCGGCGGGCGCGCACCTTGTCGGTGTCGTTGCCGGTCAGGATGTCGATCAGGTGGCCCGCGCCAAACCATTCTTCGGTGCGCAGAATGGCCGACAGGGCCATGCGCACAGGAGTGGTGCCGTCGAACACATCTGCCGGGCTGTCGCAGAGGTCGCATTTGCCGCAGGGCTCGGCCTGTTCCCCGAAATATCCCAACAGGGTCTGGCGACGGCAATCCAGCGCTTCGGCCAGCCCCAAAAGCGCGTTGAGCCGCGCGTGGTCAGCGGCGCGACGTTCGGGTGGGGCCAGCCCCTCGTCGATCTGGGACCGACGCAGGCGAATGTCGTCGGGGCCGAACAGGGTCAGGGTCTCGGCGGGCGCTCCGTCGCGACCGGCGCGCCCGATTTCCTGATAGTAGGCCTCAATGGACTTCGGCAGATCGGCATGGGCAACCCAACGGATGTCGGGCTTGTCGATGCCCATTCCAAAGGCGACGGTGGCGACGACGATCAGCCCGTCCTCGCGCGCGAAGCGGGTTTCGACAATGCGGCGATCCTCGGCCTCCATGCCGCCGTGATAGTGACAGGCGTTATGCCCGTCTTCGCGCAGGGCCTGGGCCAGCACTTCGGTCTTGTTGCGGGTGCCGCAATAGACGATGCCGGACTGACCCTTGCGGGCATCGGCAAAGTCGAGAACCTGCTTGCGCGGGCCGTCCTTGGCGGCAAAGGCCAGGTGGATGTTGGGCCGGTCGAAACCGCGAAGAAACGTGCGCGGGACCTGACCGTCGAACAGCTTTTCGACGATCTCGTCACGGGTTTCGGCGTCTGCCGTGGCGGTGAAGGCCGCGAGCGGGACGTTCAACGCGCGCCTGAGCTCTCCGATCCGCAGGTAGTCGGGGCGGAAATCGTGTCCCCATTGGCTGACACAATGGGCCTCGTCCACGGCGATCAGGGTGACGTTGATCCGACGCAGCATGCCCAACGCGGACCCGGCAGCGAGGCGTTCGGGCGCCATGTAGAGGAGTTTCAGGCGCCCGGCCTGAAGTGCCTCCCAAACAGCATCGGTTTCCTCGACCGTGTTGCCCGAGGTGAGCGCACCGGCTTCGACCCCGGCCTCCTGCAAGGCACGGACCTGGTCGCGCATGAGCGCGATTAGCGGCGAGATGACAACCGTCACCCCGTCGCGCAACAGCGCCGGAAGCTGGAAACAGAGCGACTTGCCACCGCCGGTCGGCATGATGGCCAACACGTTTTCGCCCGCCGTCACAGCATCGACGATCTCTGCCTGTCCGGTGCGGAAGTCGTCGAATCCGAAGACATCTCGCAGCAATGGCGCGGCGTCCAGCATGTTCGGGTGGCCCTGTTCACAACTTTTGGTGTCTGCTCTTGATGGGCAGTTTCACACACTAAGATTCGGTGAACAAGTGCGCAAAAGAGGTCAGTAGAAATAGACTGCGTTGTTCACCAGAACGATCCGCAACGCATAAACGCCGATCAGCACCACCAGCGGCGCAAGGTCGATGCCGCCCATCGGTGGCAGGATGCGGCGGACGGGGCCATAGATCGGTTCGAGAATGCGGTTCAGCCCATACCAGATCTGCGCCACGAATTGCTGATGCAGGTTCAGAACCTGGAAATTGATCAGCCAGCTCATGATCACATGCGCCAGGATGAAGAACCAGACAACGTCCAGGATCAGCAGCAGGATTTGGATCAGCGACAGCATGGGCACTCCGTTTTCAGACTAGCCGAGACCTAAGCAGGCTCGACCAAAAGAGCAACCCTGCACGTGATCGTCATTGCGTCAGGCGCAGTTTCTGGATCGAGGAAGCGATGGACACAAATGCCTTTTCGATGTCCAGTCCACTCACATCATAGACGTGACTGTCGGAGCTGGCGCAGTTTTCGATAACTCTAAGACCCTCGGTTGGCGCTTCGAATGCGATGCCGTAGACGATGATGCCCTCTCGTTTCGCGATCCGGCAGATGTTCTTGGTGCGCTGATCCTTGGCGGTCGCGTTAATCCTGGAAAAAGCGGCTTCAAACCACCTGCCGGCGTAACCGTTGTTTATCGGATAGTAGTTGTACAATGCGTTCCAATAAATGGACGCACGATTGAACAATTCCTGATAGGTCAGCCGGACGGCATCACCCGGCTCGTTGTCACCGTAAGGATGGTCAGACGTGTCGGGCGTGGTTCGAAAATTGTTTTTGTCCGGCCAGTAATACTGGTGATTGTTTCCTTGTGAGAAAAACACCGAATACTGATCTTCCTCGGCGTTGTACCAAACATCAGACAAACCCGACCTTAGCGATGGATTGAGAAGCGGCTGGTCGGTGTTTTTACCATCGGTCATGACGATTACGATCTTGATCACGTCCTTGTCGTAATCAATTGGCCGGCTGGCAAACTCTGCCGGGACGACGCCATCGGCGCTGAGGTCGCCCACGATATCGCGCATGCTGGGGTCCAAAAGTGCGACCCCCCATTTCATGCCGATTTCGATGGACGTGTTGCCCTTGGCGGTCAACTTGTCGATCTGCTCTTTCAGTTTAGTCGCGCTATTGGAAAATGCCGTAATCTCGCTCCCGTCACGGATAGGACAAACCGGGCTCGTTATCGGATCTTCGCTATCGGTAAACGGATCGAAATGCGCGGTTCTTTCAAGCCGATCGTTGCGGTGCAGGTCGGTGTCGCTGAACTGTTCCGGAATAAAATTCACACAATGGGAATAGTCGTGTTCCTGCGTAACATTGGTGAACTTGTCCAGCAACGTCTCGCCCGCATTGACCTGTGTAGCGTAGGGCACGATCGAGATCGAGGTTTCATCACTTTCGGATTTTTCCAGCAAAAGTTCGACAAACTCTTTTGCCGCGCCCTGCAACAGCGCGATCTTGGTGCTGCCATCCCGGCTGGCTTCCCCCATCGACCCCGAAATATCCAGCACCAGCGAAATCTCGACAGCGCCGATCGATTCTTCGGCGATGCTGCCCGCAACCGCACTCAGGCTGTCCACGCCGGACATATGCATGAAATGCGTGGGCACGACGGTTTCCGCGGTGGCCGTGATCTTGCGGAAGCCAAGGCCCTCGTCCACCTTGACCGCCTTAAGCCGATCTTCCAGCCCCGCCTTCTTCAGGTAGTCCCTGACAACAGCTTCGGGATCGAGTGTCTGGTCGAGGTCCGCGGCACCCAATGTCGCGCGGTCGAGAGTGGATTGCAGCAGGACCCGTTCCCGTTCGTACCGCATCAGGTCAACCCCAAGCCCGACGGTGATCAGGATGATCAGAAACAAAAACAAACCAAGGATCGTCATGGACCCGCGTTCGTTCTTGCAGAATTGCCAAGCCGCAAGGGCAATTGTTTTTGGTGATCTGCCGCAGCAGTCGCGCAACTTATTTGGGAACAACGTCATGAGGCAATCCTCACTGGGCGGATAAGGGTTGGGGCTTAAAGTGTGTGTCGGACCTAGTACCCGACTGTGGCGGTAATTTGGCGGAACTGTCGTAAATCCCATCACTTTTTTCGTAACGCAGGGTAATTTCGGAACAATGTGAAAAACTAATGGAAACAGTTTCCAAATTAGGATCAACGATTCGCGAAGATGCGGAACGCCCGGAAAGGCTTGCCTCATCCTGTGTACTGCCCGCATAAGGAGAACAAAAGGCAGGAGGGGCAGGAATGGCAGCGGTATCCAGGCGCAGGCGCATTTGGGGGTGGTGGTTTTTCGATTGGGCCAGCCAGCCCTATCACACGTTGCTGGTCACGTTTGTGTTCGGCCCTTATTTCGCGGGCGTGGCCGCCGAGTATTTCGCGAGCACCGGGCTGGACGCGCAAAGCGCGGCGGCGCAGGCGCAAAGCGTCTGGGCAAGGTGCCTGACCATAACCGGCCTGATCATCGCATTTGGCGCACCACTGCTGGGGGCACTTGCCGACGTGTCCGGGCGGCGCATTCCGTATATCTTTGCCTTTTCGGTGATGTATGCGGCGGGATCGGCGGCGCTGTGGTACACGATGCCCGACGGGTCGAACATGTGGTTGATCCTATCGGCCTTTGGACTGGGCTTTGTGGGCGCGGAATATGCGCTGATCTTCATCAACTCCCAACTTCCCGATCTGGGAAACGAACACGAGGTGGGCGAAATCTCGGGATCGGGGTTCGCGTTCGGTTATTTCGGAGGGTTGTTGTCGCTGGCGATCATGCTGGCCCTGTTTGTCGAGCAGCCAAACGGCAAGACGCTGATCGGAATGGACCCAATGTTCGGGCTGGATGCGGGTCAGCGCGAGGGAACGCGCTTTGTCGGCCCATTCACCGCCGGGTGGTTCATTCTGTTCATGGTGCCGTATTTCCTGTGGGTCCGGGATGAGGACCGTGGCGACCGCAAGGGCAGCGTGGGTGAGGCGCTGCGTCTGCTGGGGAAATCGGTGTCGAACCTGCGCCATCGCGGCAGCCTGTCGGCTTATCTGGGATCGTCGATGTTCTATCGTGATGCTCTGAACGGGCTATACAGTTTCGGCGGCGTCTATGCGCGACTGGTTCTGGAATGGGACCTGATCAGGATCGGTGTTTTCGGCATCGTCAGCGTGCTCGCCTCGGCGGTCTTTGCCTGGATCGGCGGCAAGCTGGACCGCAGGTTCGGCCCCAAACCGGTTATTCTGGTGACAATATGGGTTCTGATCCTCGTGTGCGTCACCATCGTGTCGATGGACAGAACTCAGATCTATGGCATCGCCCTGCCCGAGGGATCGGGCTTGCCGGACATGGTGTTTTTCGGCTGCGGTATCCTGATCGGGGGCATGGGGGGCATCCTGCAATCTGCCAGCCGGTCGATGATGGTGCGCCACACCGACCCGAAGGCACCTGTCGAAAGCTTTGGCCTTTACGGCCTGTCGGGCCGCGCCACCGCCTTTGCCGCGCCGCTTTTGATCGACCTAGCAACAATCGGCACGGGCAGCGCGCGTTTGGGGGTTTCCCCGATCGTGGCGTTGTTTATTCTGGGGCTGTTCCTGATGCGTTGGGTCAGACCGGAAGGGGACCAGAAACAATGATTTTTTTACGTCTTTTGACAGTTATCGGAATTTCGATTCTGGCCTGTTCGGCCAATGCCGCACCGTTAGCCAAGGAATTGTTCGGGGCAAAACAGCAGGCCTCCCGGCAGAAACCTGCCGCCTATGGCAGCTATGCCAAAGGATGCGCGGCGGGTTCGGTACAACTGCCTGAAACCGGCCCGACATGGCAGGCAATGCGGTTGTCGCGCAATCGCAACTGGGGACACCCGGAAACCATCGACTTTGTTCAGGACCTCAGCCAGTTTGCCGCCAGGCAGCGCGGCTGGGGCGGGCTATATATCGGCGATATCAGTCAGCCGCGCGGCGGGCCGATGCTGTCGGGCCATCGCAGTCACCAGATCGGGCTGGACATTGATATCTGGATGCTGCCGGCCAACAATCTGCGCCTGACCCGGCAGGCGCGCGAGAAGATCTCGTCCATCTCGCTGCGCCGGGCGAACGGGGCTTATGTCAACAGCAACTGGACAGCCAACCATCACGCGATCATTCGCGAGGCGGCCAAGGACAAGCGAGTGGCGCGAATTTTCGTCTTTCCTGGCGCCAAGGTTCAGATGTGCAATGACGAAAAGGGTAATCGCGCCTATTTGCGCAAGATCCGCCCATGGTGGGGGCATCATTACCATTTTCACGTCAGGCTGAACTGTCCGCGCGGGGCAAAGGGATGCGCCAATCAAAACCCGCCGCCCAAAGGGGACGGCTGTGCAGAAGCGCAACAATGGGTCAACAATATCCTGAACCCGCCACCACCCGATCCGAACGCGCCGCCCCCAAAGAAACGCCGTGAATACGTGCTGGCTGATCTGCCGAACCAATGCGCCGCTGTCTTGCAATCGGATTGATATCCGCCCTGTGCGTCGCGGGTTCGGTTCCGGCCGCGGACATCAAGCAGGCCACGTATCTGAGCAGTTTTACCTGGCGGCACAAGGCGATCTGGTTTGGAGGGTTCTCTGCCCTGGAATTGTCCGACAACGGATCCGACATGACGGTTCTGAGCGACCGTACATCCATTTTGACCGCCCGGATTCTTCGCGACGGCGATGCGATAACAGGAGTGGACATCGGGCCGCGCTTTCAGGTGCGCTCCAGCCAGAACCGGGTTCTGCCCGGGTGGGTCGGGGATTCCGAAGGGCTGGCCATCGACCGCGATGGGACGATCTATATCTCCTTCGAGGGTGTGCATCGCGTCGCGCGTTACGAAACGCTGGACGGACGTTCGAACGTTCTGCCGCGTCCCGAAGCCTTTACCAAGCTGGCGGGGAACGGTTCGTTCGAAGCGCTCGCAATCGACGCGCAGGGACGGGTTTACACGATGCCGGAAAGCAGCCGCACCACCGACGGGTCAATCCCGGTTTACAGGTGGGATGGTAAACGGTGGTCGACACCGTTCACGCTGAGCCAGATCGGGGGGTTTCTTCCGGTCGGCGCGGATTTCGGACCGGACGGAAAGCTGTACGTGCTTGAACGGGATGCATCGCTGATTGGTTTCCGTTCGCAGATACGCCGCTGGAGCATTGACGACACCGGCGTGAGTGGAGAAGAAATCCTGTTGAAAACCGGTGTCGGCACCCACGACAATCTGGAAGGCTTGTCCGTATGGCGTGACCGACTGGGCCGTCTGCGCGCCACAATGGTGTCGGACGACAATTTCCTTGGCCTGCAACGTACGGAGTTGGTGGAGTACATTCTGCCCGACTGACTTGCCTTCGCGACCGTTTTCCAATAGACGACCGCCTTGCCCGCGAAGCAGCGGGCCAAGTTGCCGCTACCTTGCCAAAACGGGTCCCGTATCATGAAACGCGCACATCTTCCCGGCATTTTTGCCATGGCCACCATTGTGGTGGCGTCGAACGTTCTGGTCCAGTTCCTGATCCTCGACGGGCTTCTGACCTGGGGCGCGTTCACCTATCCGGTCGCATTTCTGGTCACCGACGTGATGAATCGCGTCTATGGCGCGGCGGCGGCGCGGCGGGTGGTCTTTGCGGGCTTTCTGACCGGAATCGTCTGTTCGCTGATCGGTAGCCAGATCATGCTGCAGGGCGACGGATTCACCTATGCTGCCGTGCCATTGCGGATCGCCGTCGCCTCGGGCACCGCGTTTCTGATCGCGCAGCTGACGGATGTTGTGGTGTTCAACCGATTTCGCGGCGGGTATTGGTGGCGCGCGCCGTTGGTGTCGACGCTGATCGGCTCGGCGCTGGATACGGTGCTGTTTTTTACCATCGCCTTTTCCGCCTCGATCACGGTCTTTGGCGCCAACGCGGATGCAGCCATCAATTGGGCATGGGAGCCGGTTCCTTTCATGCTGAACGGCCCCGAAGCACCGCTGTGGGTAACGCTGGCTTTTGCCGACTGGCTGGTCAAGCTGGCGCTGGCGTTGATCGCGCTGGTTCCGTTCAGGGTGATCGTGGCGCGACTGACCGCACGGCCTGTGTAAAAAAACGCTTTGAGATTGGCACAACTTGTGGCACGCTTCTTTTCAACCGCAACAGATAGAAAAGGAGGTGATCCAGTGTCGAGAAAGAGATTGGAGAGAGGTGTCGGAACAACCGGGGGGATCGCCTGTTAAGGCAGCCCTTGGCGGAGCGCTCGCTCCGGCTGGTCGAATGATCTAACCGACCCGACCTCCTGAACTTTCGAAGGGCCGTCCCGCCGGGGCGGCCCTTTCTGTTTCTGCATGCGGCCTGTAAGGTCCGGCCCATGTTACGCGTCGCTGACGATATCGCCTTGCAGGACTGGGAACTGACCGAGAGCTTTATGCGCGCCTCGGGTCCCGGCGGGCAGAATGTGAACAAGGTTGCGACGGCGGTCGAGCTGCGATTCGAGGCCGAGCGTTCGCCATCCCTGCCGGGGCCGGTCAAGGCCCGCCTGAAACGGCTGGCCGGGCGGCGCTGGACCAAGGACGGGGCAATCGTGATCCAGTGCGACGAGACCCGGTCGCAGGCGCGAAATCGCGAGATTGCCCGCGAGCGCCTGGTCGAACTGATCGGGCGGGCGCTGGTTACGCCCAAGCGGCGCGTCGCAACCAAACCGACCTATGGATCGGTGAAACGCCGCCTGACCGCCAAGAAGGCACGCGGCGAGGTCAAGGCGCTGCGCGGCAAGGTGCCCGACGAATAATCTGGCATCTTTCGGGCGTGTTGGTACTCTTTCCTCAAACGACAGGAAGGGAGGCACAGGGTCATGAGGCTGGAGGGAAAAACCGCAATCGTCACCGGCGGTGCATCGGGGTTCGGAGCGGGAATCGCCGCCAAATTCATCGCCGAAGGCGCACGGGTCATGGTGGCCGATATTCATCATGAAGCGGCCCGAACCATGGCCGAGAACCTTGGCCCCAACGCAACCGCTGTGCATGTCGATGTGGCCGATGGTGCGTCGGTGCAGGATATGGCCGATGCGGCGCTGCGCTGGTTCGGGCATCTGGATATCCTGGTCAACAACGCCGGGGTTACCCATCTGCCCGCCTTGCTGGAGGACGTCAGCGAGCAGGATTTCGACCGCGTGTTCAACGTGAACATGAAGTCGGTCTATCTGACTGCCCGTGCGCTGGTGCCTCATATGAAAACCCAGGGCTCGGGCGCCATCCTCAACGTGGCATCGACCGCAGGGCTGTCGCCGCGGCCGAAGCTGAACTGGTACAATGCTTCCAAGGGCTGGATGATCACCGCGACCAAGACCATGGCGGTGGAACTGGCCCCGTCAGGCGTGCGGGTCAACGCGATCTGCCCGGTGGCCGGGGAAACGCCTTTGCTGAAATCCTTTCTGGGCGAAGACACGCCCGAAATGCGCGCAAAGTTCCTGGCGACCATTCCGCTGGGCCGGTTTTCCACCCCCGAGGATATGGGCAATGCGGCCTGTTTTCTATGTTCGGACGAGGCTGGCATGGTCACCGGCGTCGCGATGGAGGTTGATGGCGGGCGGTGTATCTGAATGCCTGTCTCCGAACCCGGCAGACCAGAGCCCGTTATGACACCCGGCCCCCGCAACCTCATCACCGATGTTCCCGGCCTCAGGGTCGGAAACGCGCAGGATCATGTTCTGAAATCCGGTTCAACCGTACTGGTGGGAGAACGCGCCCTGACCGGGTCTTACTGCGTCATGGGAGGAGCACCCGGCACGCGAGAAACCGATCTGTTGGAAGCCGACAAAACGGTGGCGCAGGTCGATGCGCTCGTTCTGTCGGGCGGTTCGACCTATGGGCTGGATGCTGCATCCGGGGTGGTTGCGGGGCTGCGCGAACAGGGGCGCGGTTTTCCGCTGCTGAACCTGCGTATACCGCTGGTGCCCGCCGCGATCATATTCGATCTGCTTAACGGCGGAGAAAAGGACTGGCGCGACAATCCTTATCCGGCGCTGGGACGGCAGGCTTTGGATGATGCGCGCGCTGATTTCGAAATCGGCAGCGTCGGGGCCGGGACGGGTGCCTTGACCGGAACCCACAAGGGCGGGCTGGGATCCGCCTCGCTTGTTCTGGCTTCGGGCATGACTGTCGGCGCCTTGGTCGCGGTCAACCCGATCGGTGCTGTAACCACACCCGGCGGCAGGCATTTCTGGGCCGCGCCGTTCGAGGTCGGGGAAGAGTTCGGCGGCCTTGGCCCCGATCCGCGTTCGGGGCTTGGGCGCCAGTTCACCAGCCTGAAGACCGCCGCGTTCGAGGACCTGGCCAACACCACGATCGGCATCGTCGCAACCGATGCCGCCCTGACCAAGGCGCAGGCCAAGCGCATCGCAACCGCCGCGCATGACGGCATCGCCCGGGCCATTGTGCCATCCCACTTGCCGAACGATGGTGACCTGATCTTTGCGGTTTCGACCAATGAGCGTCAGATCGACATGCCCGAACGCGATATCCTTCAGATCGGCCATGCCGCCGCGCTTTGCATCTCGCGGGCAATCGCGCGGGCGGTATATCATGCGACACCCGCGGACGGCGACCTTTTGCCGTGCTGGTCATCCCCTACAGGCAGAAACTGATCACAATTGCCTGAAGGGTGCGACACAGTGCCGGTACAAATCCCCTCGCAGGTTGACTATGCCGTCTGACAGCGTTCCTTTTGGGACAGCCGAACCAAATCTGGAGATTCCGCCATGAACCGTATTCTTGCCACCGCCCTTGTTGGCCTTCTGGCCGCGCCTGCCTTTGCCGAAGGTGATGCCGCTGCTGGTGAAAAAGAATTCAAGAAGTGCAAATCCTGCCACATGATCGAAAGCCCCTCGGGCGAAGCGATCGTGAAGGGTGGCAAGACCGGCCCGAACCTCTATGGTGTTGCCGGACGCCCCGCAGGTAGCGTTGAGGGCTTCAAGTACAGCGACAGCATGGTCGCCGCGGGCGAAAAAGGCCTGGTCTGGGACGAAGCCACGTTCAGCGAGTTCAGCATGGACCCCAAAGGGTTCCTGCAGACTTACCTGGACGACACCTCGGCCAAGTCTAAGATGACCTTCAAGCTGAAGAAGGGCAATGAGGACGTTTTTGCCTATCTGCAGAGTGTCGCAACCGAATAAGACGGCATCCCGTCCATCCGAAAGGCCGCACGCCCCTGCGGCCTTTCGTGCGATTGAACGACGCGCAAATCAGCGTCACTTTGACAAGGCGGGTGATCTGTACGGTCATGCCGAACCTTGACGAGAAAACCGACACAAGAACAGAGCCAGACCGGCCGCCCCAAGTCCGTCAGCGTCATACGCGCAGAGAACGGCAACAGGAGAGTTTGACATGGGACTCATGATTCCGGCGTGGATCGACGGTGAACTGTCACCGGTCGACAAGCTGGAAGCCCACGAGAAGGGCCTCAAGCACAAGGCGGTGTCGGTCTTTGTCGTGCGCGGGACCGAGATCCTGATGCAGCGCCGGGCGCTGGGCAAGTATCACACACCGGGCCTTTGGGCCAATACCTGCTGCACCCATCCCGACTGGGACGAGACCTCGTCCGCCTGCGCCGTGCGCCGGATGAACGAAGAGCTGGGGATCACCGGGCTGTATCCCGAATACCGGCACCGGCTGGAATATCACGCCGACGTCGGCAATGGCATGGTCGAGAACGAAGTCGTGGACGTGTTTCTGGCCCATTCCCGAGGCCCGCTGGATGTCAAGCCGAACCCGGATGAGGTTATGGACACTCGCTGGGTCGACTATCACGATCTGCTGGCCGAGGTGCACCGCCACCCCGACCGTTTTACCCCGTGGCTGAAGATTTATCTGCACAACCACGCCGACACGATCTTTGGGCCTGACCTGATCATCTCGGCCAAGTCCTGAGGCTTGCGCGCCGCCTTTGCGCCTGCTTTTTTGAGCGCAGGCAATGGGAGAGACGAGATGACGGTTCTGATCGCCGGTGCAGGTATCGCGGGATTGAGCCTGGGGCTGACGCTGCACCAGATCGGCGTACCCTTTCGCATTTATGAATCAACCCGCGAAATCCGGCCTTTGGGCGTGGGCATCAACCTGCAACCCAATGCAGTGCGGGAGTTTTTTGACCTCGGCCTGAGCAATGAGCTGGATGCAATCGGCGTCCGAACCCGGCAATACGGGTTCTATTCCAAGCTTGGCAAAACCATCTGGGAAGAGCCGCGCGGCACCTGGGCGGGCTATGCCTGGCCGCAATACTCGGTGCATCGCGGGCGGCTGCAAATGATGCTTTACCACGCGCTGGAGGCACGCGCGGGAACCGGCTGTATCGAAACCGGCGCGCGGGCGGTTGGGTTTGACGGGGCCGCTCTACTGCTGGAGGACGGGCGGCGCATTGAAGGGTCGCTGCTGATCGCGGCGGACGGCATTCATTCGGCCATCCGGGCGCAGATGTATCCGGACGAGGGCACGCCGATCTGGAACGGGCGGGTGTTGTGGCGGGCAACCACGCGCGCGCCGGTCTGGTTCGGAGGCGGCGCGATGGTGATGATCGGCCATGACGATTTGCGGCTGGTGGCGTATCCGATATCCGATCCGGATGCCAACGGTCTGGCGGAGATCAACTGGATCGCGGAAAAGCGATTTCCGCTGGATGCGTCGTGGAAGAAAGAGGACTGGAACCGCGCCGCCGAAATCAACGATTTTCTGCCGGAGTTCGAAAATTGGATTTTCGACTGGATCGACGTTCCGGCGCTGATCCGGGGGGCGGATGTAGTTTTCGAATACCCGATGGTCGACCGCGACCCGCTGCCGCAATGGACGCACGGCCCGGTCACATTGATCGGGGATGCAGCGCACCCGACCTATCCGGTGGGCTCGAACGGCGCCAGTCAAGGCATCATCGACGCGCGGGTGATCGGGGCCAAGATGCTGAGCCATGGTGTGAACCCGTTGGCGTTAAGCGCCTATGAAGCCGAACTGCGCCCTGTCACCACCGCCGTAGGGCAGGCCAACCGGGCGGGCGGAGGCCCGGACGCTGTGCTGCAACGGGTCGAGGATCTGTCCGGCGGCAATTTCGAGGATATCGATCAGGTGATCCCAAAGGCGGACCTTGCGGCCCATGCGGAGAAGTACAAATCCATCGCCGGGTTCTCGATTGCCGAACTGAACGCGCGACCAAGAACGGTTCCCGAGGGGGCCTGGGTTGGAGAATAGGTTCTGCCTCTGTCGTACTCCATTGTACGAAGTATGATCTGCTTTGCGGACGAAGCACCAATTCGCCTCTCCTGCACCAATGGCCGGTTTAGGAGCTTTGCAATCGCATCGCATATCACCTCGGGCGGATTCCGGGCTTTCGCCGCAGACGCAGACTCACCCTAGAGCGATTACGGGAGCGACCATTCAGATACTGACGACTGCGTCGCCATCGATGGAAGCAAGTTCAAGGCAATGAAAAGCCGGAACCGGAACTTCACAACGGGCACCACCCAGTCCTCAAGCCGATCAGGAAGCAGCGACGACTGACTGCGCTCGATACCCTCGATAAATCCCGACATGCCTGCTCCTGCCGTTTCGACAAAGCAAATTTCACAACGGAGGTTTCACACAACCTCGGCCGTTTTTGGTACTGCACTGCAGGTGGCGTGATCTTTCTTTCTGAATGCGGTGATGACTATTGGTGCAACTTCATGTGTGGTACACCGTCAGACGTTTTTTCACGGGATGCGCCAACCGGGCCAACAACAGCCTTGATGCGCTTACGCAGGCCGGAAAAGCCGTCGAACTTCACGACGTCGATCGCTTCGTCCAGTTCCAGATCCAAGCGGTACCAGCCCGGCCGCACCCGCTGGGCGGACTTAATTGTCGCACGAAAGGGCTGTGACAGATACTGACCGGCGACACGCCCTCCGGGATGCCAGCCATAAGGCGACCGGTCTCCTATTGCGGCGACCAGGGTATTCCAGTCTCGAAAACCGTGCTGTTTCGCCACTTGTTCCAGTGCTGCGGAGTGGCTGACGATCACTCCCTCCGCCGCAAGTCGCTTACGCAGTTCCCGGGCGAACAGCTTTGCCTGCACCGCCGTCAATTCGAGATCGGTCATGGCTGCGTCCCCACCCTGTCGTGCAGCAGGCCCCAGCGAAGTTTTCGGGTGCGCATGCTCTGAGCTAGTACGAAGCCCGTCAGACCCAGCAGCAGCCCTTCGGCAGCAGGTGCCGCGAACCAGATGCCCTGCTCTCCAAATGCCATCACCAAGGCAAACGTCAGTGGTATTGTGAAGAAGTAGGGCTTTGACAGGCTCAACACAGCTGCGCGCGTCGCATCTCCGATGGCCTGAAAATAGGACGCGATCATCATCAGAGGGCCTGTCAGAAAGAACATGGCGGTGAGGGTCGGCAAGATCCGCCCGACCTCGGCGACAACACCGGCATCCGACACGAAAGCAGATCCTATTTGCCCGGCGAAAATCGACATGGCGGCTTGCGCCGCCACGCAGTAGACAAGCGCCGCGATAATCGCGAACTTCAAGCTGCTGTCCGACCGGTGCCAGTTCCGTGCGCCAAAGTTGTTGCCGATGATGGTCTGCATTGCGTGCGAAAGCCCCAGAAGCGGGAAGAAAGAGAAGGTCAGCACCCGCGTGATGATACCATAGGCCGACATCGTGTCCACAAAGTGAGGAGTGCCGCTCAGTTGCAGTGCGGCGATGATCGCGGCCGATCCGAGTGCCAGCCCAACGAAGTTCAGGCTTTGAGGTGCGCCCAGAACGAGTATTCGGCGCCACCCGTATGTCAGCCTGCCCTGGGCGAGCGCCGTCGGTGCGATCTGAGTGTCGCTTCGAAAACGGAACGTCAGGAGGACGACAAAGGCAAGCGACTGGGCCGCAACCGTGCCATAGGCCGATCCAGAAACACCCAACCCCATCTGTGCGATGAACAGGTAATTGAAGCCTATGTTTGCAATCGAAGTCAGAAGGCTGACGACGGTCATGAGCCCAATCCGGCCCTCGTTTCTCAGCGCGTCGGAATTTACCGACAGGATATAGAGGACAGGCGAGAAAAGCACCGTGATACGCAGATAGGTCAGCGCCATTCCGGCCAGCTCTTCTGACCCGCCGGTTACGGTCGTCGTAAACCACGGACCGAAAATGAGAAACAGGAGGATCAACCCGCCGCTTGCAAGCAGGGCAAGTCCGTGCGCCCCCGCGAATATGGAGCGTGCGGCTTCGATATGGCCTGCCCCGAGGTGGCGGGCCAGCACGCTCGACATGCCGCTGGAAACCAGGGTCGCAATTGCGCCGATCAAAATATACGCGGGGAAAACCGCCGTGATTGCCGCGAGCGCCGCAGCACCGACGAAATATCCCAGAAACAGGGCATCGACGATGGCAATCAAGCCGTTCAGGCTCATGACGAAAATGATCGGAAGGGCGGTTCTCGCATAAAGACCACCAATCGATGCACTCAGGAACGTGTTCGGGAGGGAGGCTGACACGGCTCTGGATTCCTCTGACAAGATCGCGCTTATCAAGATGGGAACCCGCATTGCCATCCGCGCGAACTGCTCGGAGGATCAGAAAGACAGTTCTATGCAGCACTTCACCAAGACAGAATTGTCAGCGGGTGGCGGGCGTCTGCGGCCTGCTACCTAGCTATCTGCGCATTGTCGATCCGTCAAGCCGGTGGCACGCCATCGAGGAGCTACACCTATTGGTCGCCCTCAAGTCTTGCATTCCAGAATGCTACCAATCGTGCATGGCGTGAAACATCCTGGTCAGGGCCATCTGAACCTCCCCCACTGAATTGGCCCGCCGTTATGTTTAGGGAAACGAAGGATCAGAATGGCCAATAAACGACAAAAGCCTGCATCGACCTGGTCCGCGAAGAATTGGGTGTCTCGAAGCCGTCGTTCAATGGCTAACTATGGTAGAAAGGCCTTTTCGCAGTGCCGCCAGTCGTTCCAGAACAGCGCTGTGCTTCTCATCAAGCTCTGCTCTGAGCCGGTCAATGTGTTGCAGCTTCTCTGTCAATTTATCTATGCCGCCGTCGCATGGACCAGAGCCCTCGTCGGAAAGGCAGGCGCTCATGGCCCGTATTTCGCGCGTAGAAAAGCCCGTCGCAATGAAATCGCGGATCCGGCCAGCCCTTCGAAGATCGGCTTCGCCGTAGCAACGATACCCGTTCGGCGCTCGTCCAACTTGCAGCAAGCCTTTTTTCTCGTAGTGGCGCAACATGCGCTGCGTGATCCCAAGCCGCTCTGCAGCTTCCTTTGCGTGCATGTGGGAACCCTCCGCTAGACCCGACAGAGATGTAAGTCACATACGTGACAGTCAAGGGTGAACCGGATGGTTCGTTGCAATCATCCGGACCCCAAGAGATCAGCTTCGCAGCGACCAACCGCCATCGACGGTCAGAACTTGTCCTGTCAGCCATTCATTTTCGGCGCTCCCGAGGTGTAAAATCCAGGGTACGATGTCAGCCGTCACGCCGCGACGTCCCAGCGGGATTTGGGCGGCTTCCCGTTCCTCAACCTGCTGCACCATCTCTTCAGGCAGACCCATGAAGCCAGTCAATGCCCCACTTTTGACCGGCCCCGGCGCTATCGCGTTCACACGAATTCCGTCACCAGCAAGCTCAATAGCCCAGGATTTGGTCAAATACTCCAGGGCTGACTTTGTCGCGCCGTAATGCGCCAGCATCGGTGCTGCGTTCCGTGAAACCGCTGTTCCGATATTCACGATTGCGCCCTTACTCTCTTTCAGCGCTGCCTTGCCCGCCTTTACCAATTGCGAAGGTGCGCCGATGTTTATAGCTGACATTTTTGCGATAATATCCACGTCATAGGCATCGATGGGAAGAGGTTGCCCTGCACCGGAATTGTTGACAATCAGATCGATACGCCCCCAACGAGATAGTGCGGCTTCAACGATCCGTGCCCCGCTAGTCCGGTCGGAGCTATCTATTTGCAGCACTTCGTTGTTATCGCTCGCAGCCGCCATTGCCGCCAACTTGTCCGCGTTTCGGCCGGTGATCAGTACATTCGCACCCTGCTTTGCAAGCTCGGTCGCTGCCGCCTTGCCAATACCAGAGCTGCCTCCGGTAACAATTGCCACCTTACCCTGCCATGCACCATTCTGTGTCACTTCTCTTCATCTCCATCCTTGGATCAATTCGTGTCGATCGGAGATGTGCCTAGCGCCTTGACACTAGCGTCAAGGTCAAGCGCTTTTCATAGCGTTGGTTGGGAGCCTATGGAGGTTCGGGCATATGTGCATTTCGGGTCCCGGCCGGACTCTGTTGAAAAACTCGGTTATCGGGCAAATTCGGGTCAAAATGCCCCTACAGGCCCGTTGGGAGCTTTCGGCTGAGGGGTTCGGCCAACTCCGACACTGACCGCTTGGGGATGCGCTCAACCGGTTCGGGACGAGGCATTGTCGATCCGTCAAGTCGGTGGCAGGCCATCGCGGAGCTGCACCTTTTGGCTGTCCTCAAGTCTTGCATTCCAGAAGCCACCAATCGTGCATGGCGTGAAACATCTTGGTCAGAGCCATCGCCTTTTCGGTGGCCGTATACTCGACCCGCGGTGGCACTTCCGGAAACACCTTTCGGGTGACCAGCCCATCGTCCTCCAGCGCCCGAAGTTGCCCGGTCAGCATGGTCTGCGTTATCCCGTCCACGTCCCGCCTGAGCTCGCCGAAGCGCTTCGTGCCCTGGAAGATCAGCACCTGAAGTATGATCAGTTTCCATTTGCCACCGATCAGGCGAGCGATTTCGGGCATGGGGCAACGCTCGGCAAAGGCATCGCCCGACGGCCGTGGTTCGTCCCTGTTGCTTATGGTGTCATTCATGGCGGCCTCCACAGTACTGATTTGCTACCAACTACCATTTTATGAGTATCCTCACAAATCAAACCTTTTGTATGGAATTTTACCGGGTTGCCCCATCGCGCGGCCGAGAAATTGCCACCAATAGTAGCAATTATCTGACTAAGTATGAAAAAACTGACGTCTTTTCAATCGGTTGTAATACCCCATATTGCTGGCACGCAAACAGAAACAGGGAAGAACAAACCATGCTTTTGGAAGGGAAAACCGCATTCGTTCTCGGTGTGAACGGGCATATCGGACGTCATGTAGCGGAGCGATTTTTGCGGGAAGGAGCGATCGTGTTCGGTGCCGGTCGGAACGGTGCCAATGCACCTATCGCTGAAAAGCTTGCCGATTACCGAGATATTGACGCCACCGACACTTCGGCGGTGTCCGACTTTGTGGACGCGGTCTGGGACAGGCAAGGCCGCATCGACGTTGTGGTGAACCTCGCAGGCGCACGACCCACGGACTATCATCACGGCAAACCGAGCGTCGAGGTATCCTCTGAGCAGTTCCTTCTGCCACTGTCCATCGACACCTGCGCTCAATTCAACTCGGCCAAAGCGGCCTATCCTCACATGGCCCGGCAGGGATTTGGTACGGTGATCTTCAACACCTCGACCCTGGCCAAGGTCGGAGCACCCTGGTCAGCGGCGGCTTCGGCCTCACATGCCGCGACCGAAGGGTTGATGCGCGTGCTGGCGCATGAATGGGGCCCGACCGGTATTCGGGTTCTCGGCGTACGGTCCGAGGCGATGCCGGAATCGCCGACCATTGACTACACATTCAAGACGATGGGCGGGCAGATCGGCCTCGACTACGCGGGCATGAAGGATTTTGTCGAGCAGAACAAGACCGCGCTCAAACGCCTGCCATCTGCCGAAGACACTGCCGGGATCTTCGCCTTTGCCGCGTCCGACCTTGCTGCCTGCATGGCAGGCACCATGCTCAACCAATCGGCGGGGCATATCCTGGAATGACGGCGACTGGCGGAACTCACGGCAATCAGAGATCAGGGATTACCGCTGATCCGAAGTGCCGGGTATCCAGAAGGCAAACCGGTTCCTTTGCCTCGAACGGGTAGTCTTCAGGCCGGTTCAAAAGAGCCCACGATCGAAGCGACAGAAGGGTTTTCAGATTTTTGACGGGTCTGAGCCGGAAGCGATAGCCTGAAGAAGCCTCGGGCGGTCCGCCTCGTAGGCTTGGGCAAATGAAGCCGGTGCCGTGGTGTCTGGGTCGTGCTTGGCCCCCCAGTAGGCCATCTCGACCAACACCGGCACAAGCGCCAGCCCGGCCGCCGTCGGCTCGTAACGGATCTGTCGGCTGTCGCCTTCGACACGCTGTGACGTAATCAGCCCTGCCTGGGTCAACTTGTCGAGCCGGTCGGCCAGAATATTGGTCGATATTTTTTCCTCAGATGCCTGGAACTCTCTGAATCCGTGTTTTCCCTGAAACAACAGGTCCCGCAGAATAAGTAGCGTCCAACGGTCACCGAAGATCTCAAGCCCGAAGTTGATCGGACAATGTGAACGTAACTCACGGGACGGTCTGACCATGTGAATCCCCAAAATTATCACTTGCATTACGCAAGTAATCGAAATACCACTTGCATAATGCAACCTATTTTGGAGAACCCGCAATGGCAAGAAAATTCTGGTTCGCCTTTGCTGCCTACGTCGCGCCGACCTTCCCCCTTGGCTATCTGTGGCACTTGTCTTTCTTTCAGCACCGCTATGACGCGCTCGGCCTGTACCGAGAGGAGGTGATCATCCCTCTTGGCCTCGCTGCGATGGTCGCGCAGGGGCTGGTGTTTGCTTATACCTACCCCCGGCTCTTCAGCACCGCGGCCACGGATTGGCTGGTTAGTGCGTTGAAGTTCTTCCTTATTTTTGGCCTGCTTTCCTGGTCGTTTCAGGTTCTACCGGTCGCAGCCAAATACAACATGGTATCGGCAATCTCATTCATCACACTCGAGACAGTGTTTACGTTTGTACACTTTGCGGTAACGGCGCCGCTCATTGCCCTGGCGTGGCGGCAAAGCTCACCCTTGGCCGCATCCAAGGCAGTTTCTCTTTGATGAGTCCTGCGAGCTGAGTGGCAATGACCGAACTCGGCGGCCCGGAACACAACCTGAATCAGGAAACAGAAATGACATTGACCATCCACACAATCAGCGGCGCACCACGGCCCTGGCGGGTGCTTGTGGCTCTTGCGCTAAAAGGCATCCCTTGGGAGCAGCACGTGCTGCGTGCCTCAGCCGGAGAGCACAAATCCGAGCCTTTCCTGTCGCTCAATCCCCGCGGCACCGTCCCGGTGTTGGAAGCGGACGGCATCGTCATCCGCGATTCGATAGCAGCACTTGCGTGGCTGGATCGACGTTTTCCCGAACCTCGACTCTTTGGTGCGACACCGGACGAGGCCGCGCGAATCTGGCAGATCACCATGGAAGCCTGCGATTATGTGCGGGAGGCCAACCGCGCCGTACTGGTGCCGGTCCTGCTGCAGCGCCTCGACCCGGAACCGGGCAGCGAAGAAGAAAAGGCGCTGATCGGGGCCAGCGAGAAGCTGCATTCGGAATGTCGCTGGCTTGAGAGCCTGCTCGCGGAAGGCCCCTATTTGGCGGGAGATGTACCGAGTGCGGCAGACGCTGTCGTGTTCCCGGAAATCCGCCTTATCCAACGGGCGGTCGAAAACCACCACAAGGTAATGGACCGGCTCGGTTTCGGCTATCCGCCAGACCTCTATCCAAGGGTGTCCGATTGGAAAGCCCGGATGAGCGAGCTTCCCGGTATAGAGGAGACGTTGCCACCACATTGGAATGAAAAGGAGGCAGTACCGTCCATGCGAAACTATAAAAAGTCACTCACGGTCGCGGCCACGCCGGAACAAGCCTTCGAAGCACTGACAATGGGGTTCGAACACTGGTGGACCACACCTGATCAGCCGATCCGAAATGAGGGCGATCGGGCCAGATTCACCTTTCCGCCGGGCCGGTCGTACTGGACTTTCGAAGCCAGGCGGCTTGTTCCCGGCAAACTGGTCGAGTTGGAATGCGTCGAGGCGCTGCACCTGCATGAAGGCAAGCCCAGGGAGATCGAGACAGAATGGCTCGGCACGCGGACGATCTGGACAATTTCGCCCGAAGAAAACGGCGCTAGAATCCGCTTCGAACATGTCGGACTTGCCCCCAACTTGCATTGCTACGAGGTTTGCGAAGCAGGATGGGACAGGTTCTTTGTCGATAGCCTGAAGGCCTATCTCGATACCGGCACGGGTATGCCGCACCGTGCATGAGATAGGTCGGTCGTAAGGGCAATGGAAAAGGCTGTTTGCCAGTGAACGTCGTCGATCAGATGACCATGCGGCTGCTTGAAGGGGCAGGAATCGGTCCAGGCATGCGCGTGCTTGATATCGGTTGCGGAACGGGCGCGGTGTCATTCATGGCGGCGGAACGCGTCGGATCGCACGGTCAGGTGATCGGTCTTGATCGGGACGCCGGCGCATTGCAATTGGCGCGCGCCAGACAAATCGAACTGGGATTGCTCAATATTTCCTTCCGTGAGGGAGGCTTTGACGCGGCAGGAGTCGGGGACGAATCCTGCGACGCCACCATCGGGCGGCGTGTGCTGATGTATCAGTCAGATCCTGTGGCCGCGGTACGCAGCCTTGTTCGTGTCGTCAAGCCGGGCGGGCGGGTCTTGTTCCATGAACATGACCTGACCACGATCGAACAGGTCGGAGCGCCTTGGCCGCTGCATGATCGGGTCCGAGGCTGGTTGCGCGATATGCTGTCGGCAGAAGGTGCCGACATCCACATGGGCCACCATTTGCACTCCGTTCTATCGAAAGCAGGACTGGAGGTAGAAGAATTCCGTGCCGAAGCGAACCTTCTGACACCCTCGTCCCGCTACCCGATTGCTTCGATCGTCCGCGCGGCGCTTCCGCGCCTTGAACGGTTCTCGATTGCATCGAAGGCCGACATCGATATCGATACGCTCGATCAACGGCTGATTGACGAGCGCCGGTGCGCCCAAGCGATCTGCGTATGGGAGATTGTATTCTGCGCCACGGCACGGAAGCCTGCCAGGGACGGGTCGGCGCGGCAGCTGCGCTCCCTGTAAAAGAGGAAGCGCAGATGAGACTCTTCTTGCTCGGCGCAAACGGCCGAACCGGCCGCGAGCTCATCCGCCTAGCTCTGGAAGGGGGCAACAGCGTCACGGCGCTGGTGCGGTCCAGGGACAGGCTTTCCGATATCCACCATCGGAATCTGACGATCCACGCGGGCAGCGCTTGCGATACCGAAATATTGGCGGCGCGGGTTCTTCAGTGCGCCGTGCCGCGCTCTATCGAGGCGGCACGGCGCATGGAACAGATCATCTGTGCTGCTACAGTCGACTGGACAATCGTGCGCACCGGCTTCCTCAAGAACGGGATTGACGGAACTTGCCGGACCGAGGTGGGCTCTCTTCCCGCGGAGGTCAGGGCAGTTTCACGCACTGCGCTTGCGCGATTTCTCCTCTCGGAGATAAGGCAGCCCTGTCAAGTTCGGAAAGTCGTCGGTCTGTGCGGCCTAGTGTCAATGCGTTACGAGCTGAGTATTCTCACATGGCTGCCAATGGAGCTTTAAGCAAATGTGCCATGCTCGGCGGCGCTCGCCCGCGAATACATGGATACATTGCGCCGACAGGTGGTTTTCCACGTTCTCTGAGTGCAATCCGTATTCCTAAAGTTACCAAACATCGCCGAGTTTCGTTAGATGATCCTCTGTTCGAGTTCAGAAGGATCTTCAACCTCAACGTGCCAGTAAGCACGCGCTTGAGGAGAAAGCTTGTCGAGTATCCGCTGAAAGTCCCTCGCATTTACGTGCCGCCGCAATGCCCAAGCCACCGCTTCGATGGCATTGTCAGGTGTGAGGTTGTGATGTTTTCGGACGGCTTTGACTTCATCGATGAGAGAAGCACGGTCACCGAACGGAAGCGGTTCTTCCGAGATGTCCCAATCCTTCACGAAAATCGCACGGGGCACACACGGGAGCACACTGGCGAAATCTAGCCCCTCCTGAGCAGTTAAACGCCGCCGAAACACCTGGAATACCGCATCAAGCGCTGTGTAGGCGTTGTTGTCAGACACCAGGCACATTCTTTCTTTGGCATCGTCAAGCAAAGCACGCCATTCCTTCGTGGCGTGCCGGTATGTCCATGGCATCGGCATTTTTTTTCCAAGGCAAAAAGAACCGCCTTGGACTGTAGCTTGGCAACGTGGAAACGGGCAAGTGAGCAAGTGAGCAAGGCGAAGAATGCAGTCGCTCATCCATCCCAAAAACAAGATCGGGCCAAGCGATATGTTGCGACGCGCCGAAATGTGGCATCTGGTGCCTTTGGCTGGCGTCCAGTTTACCCGCTCCTCGATGGTCGACACGGCTCGCAGCGAAGCGTCGCTTGATTTTCGCGCGTAGAGTGGCCGACAATGACCGAACTGATGACACATGCAGCTTCACGGCCCCCGCCATGCCGCGTCTGCGTGAAGTTTCTGCTCATGCTGTAGCGGCAACTGCACCAGTCCGCTTTTCCCGCGACCCAATAATTGCCCCGGCGAAAATGCTGCGCGCTCGATAAAGATCCGGATCAACGGGCTGCGCCACGGCAACGACAAGTGGAGACGTACGGCGGGAAAGGGTCGGCCTCGCCTTACGCAATGACAGCTATTGTGCGCATAGCGTCCGTTCGGACCCTACGCAGCATGAGGTAGTTTGGGCTGATATTGTTGAAAAACTCGAAAATTTCACGTTCTCGATTTTCGCAAGACGCCAGAGCATCAGAAAAGTCGCCGCTGTTTGCGCCCAGCTGGTCATGAGCGCCTCATACATCGCCGCACCCGTGTTTTGGCCGACCCCTTAGCCAAATTTTCGGGCTGGCATTCTATGGCCTGCTTTTTCGCTGACTTTTGGCAAAATCTGACTTTTTCAACAGTATGGGTTCACTACCGGCATTCGCCGCCTGATCACGAGTGACTGGTTCGGGGAACACCGCCGTTCGCCGCGCAGCGCACGAACGGGTACGACGCGGGACAAAGTGTGCGTTCTCTGCAATCACACCAATGGCTGCTGGATGCGGTTACCTGCAGGTCGCCCAACTCCAACAAACTCTGGGGCGTGTTTTTGCATAGTGCTGGATTTCTCGACGCTTGTGTCGTCAATAACAGCTTGCCGTTAAGTCGTTAAGCTGTTGACCCAAGTTAAATCGCTTGATTAAACAATCGAACCCAATTTGCAGTTGCAAGTTCAAGTCTATAGAGAGTTCAGAAACATGGCAGATAATGCGCACGGGGGCCACGCGGACCCACATTGGTTTGTGTCTCCAGGCGACGGCGATTATCTGGCAATCGTTGTTCTCGTTATTGTCGTTGGCGGGCTCTACGGTATCGTATACCTCTATGCCGCGTTCGACCGCTGGGCGGAACATAAGGCCCAAGGGACACCGCTTGCGAAGACCATTCCAACCTTGTTGGCGATAGCACTGATTTACGAAATCTTTCCTGTAGATCATTTTCACCCGCTGCTGCCCTTAAGCGCCATTCTCATTGCCCTTATGGCTGATTGGTCTCGTTTTCATCTGAATTTCAAAGCTGATGCCGGTCCATCTGCTCCACCTACCACACCGCTTGAGGAGGGGGAGAACGACGATGTTTGAGCTTATGTTCACGTCCTTTCCTGCAGTGATCCGCTATTTTCAATTGCGGCGTCGCGGTGAAGCAATAACCGTTTGGAATATGAAAACGGCCGTGTTTTTGTGGGCAATCATGGCCTTCGCTGTTTTCACGATTGTCTTTTACTATCACCCAAAAACTTACGCGGGCGTGGTGCCCTTCCGTACCGTGTCTGTCGTTGCGCAAACCACTGGCCCAGTGACTGAGGTTGCTGTCGTCAACGGCCAGCGGGTTGAGCCGGGTGACCTGCTGTTTCGCATCGAAGATAGTGCCCAACGCGCAGCTTTGGCGGAGGCAGAGGCGCAACTAGCTGTGATTGACGCCGAAGAGATTAAGGCAGAGGACAATAAAAAGGTCGCACAAGCGGGCGTGGCCGAAATCGAGGCCCGTATTGTTAGCCTGGAAAACGATCTGGACGATGCTCAAGCCTTGGTCAGTCGCGGGGTAGGAACGACGAATACTGTCATCGAAGCGACCGCTGCGTTGGAAGCTGCCGAAGCCGACCTGCAGGCAGCAAAATCGCAACTCGACCTCGCTTTGGTCGAAATTGAACAAAGCCTCCCGGCAGAACGCCAGGCGATTAAGACTACAATTGAGCAGGCAAATACCGCACTCGCATTTACCGAAGTCAGAAGTCTGGTTCGAGGAACCGTCACACAGCTTGCTCTGAGCGTTGGCAGCCCCGCGACGACACTGGTTGTTCGCCCGTCGATGATTATCATTCCTGACCGTCAGGAAGATTTACCGGTCCGTGTCGTGGCCGGATTCTCTCAGGTAGCCAACTCCACGATTTACGACGGAATGCCGGTAGAGATTGCATGCGAAACCAACGCCAATATTGCATTCCGAAACGCAATTTTCCCGGCTCATATCGTTTCTGTGCAACCAGCAGTCGCGACTGGTCAGGTAGTGCCAAGCGGAGACTTGCTTGAGCTGAACAAAGCAGCATATCGTGGCAGCGTTCAGGCCTTTATTGAATTGGTGCACAAAGAACACGAAGCCATGTTGCTCGACGGATCAGGCTGCATCGTTCAAGGATACACAAATAACATCGACGGAACTTTTGGGCATATCGTTGCTGCGACCGGCGTGGTCAAAGCTGCCGGGTTGCGCATTAAGGTGCTTGGGTCAATTTTGATGGGAATTGGTTTGGCCGGTGGTGGTGGGCATTAGATCTGTTTTTTACAAGTTCGAGTTTGTGGTTTGCGGACATTCACCATGAAAGCCACAAAGGTCATTTCGGACTCAAACTGGATGTCCGATCCGTACGCCTAAAACATCATCGCCGCATGAACCGCCTTCTGCCAGCGGGCATAGGCTGAATCGCGGTCGCTTTGGGCCATTTCCGGTTCGAACCGGCGATCCAGCGCCCAGGTGGCGGCAAAGCCCTCCTGATCGGGGTAAACACCTGCCTGCATCCCCGCCAGCCACGCGGCGCCCAGCGCGGTGGTTTCCTGCATGACCGGCCGGTCGACGGGCGCGCCCAGAAGGTCGGCCAGCCCCTGCATCGCCCAGTCCGAGGCGCTCATGCCGCCGTCGACGCGCAGGATCACATCCGTTTCGGCACCCCAGTCGCCCTGCATCGCCTGCCACAGGTCTCGGGTCTGATAGGCGATGCTTTCCAGCGTGGCACGGGCAATCTCGGCCCTGCCGGAATTGCGGGTCAGGCCAAACATCGCCCCCCGGCAGTCGGGATTCCAATAGGGCGCGCCGAGACCGGTGAAGGCCGGCACAAGCACGACTTTTTGCGTCTGATCGGCCCGTGCTGCCAGCTCGCCGCTTTGCGCGGCATTGTCGATGATTTTTAGCGCGTCGCGCAGCCATTGCACCGCTGCGCCGGCGATAAAGATCGACCCTTCAAGCGCATAGGTTCGCTTTCCGCCCAACTGATACGCGATGGTTGTCAGCAGACGGTTGTTTGACAATACCGGCTCGGCCCCGGTGTTGAGCAGGGCGAAACAGCCGGTGCCATAGGTGGATTTCATCATTCCCGGCGCAAAACAGGCCTGCCCGATGGTGGCCGCCTGTTGATCGCCGGCAACGCCGAGGATCGGTATTTTACCGCCCAATAGTGTCGTGTGCCCGAAATCGGACGCACAGTCGCGAACTTGCGGGAGCATGGCCGTGGGGACGTCGAGCAGATCGCAGATTTCTGTGCTCCACATCCCCTTGTGGATGTCGAACAGCAGGGTGCGGGCGGCGTTGGTGGCGTCGGTGGCGTGCATCCGGCCTTCGGTCAGCCGCCAGATCAGGAAGCTGTCGATGGTGCCAAACAGAAGTTCACCCTTCTCGGCGCGTTGACGTGCGCCGGGGATCGAGTCGAGAATCCATTTCACCTTGGTGCCGGAAAAATAGGGATCAAGCAGCAGACCGGTCTGGTGAATGATGTCGTCTTCGCATCCAGCCTGACGGTAACGGTCACAGATCGCCGCTGTTCGCCGGTCCTGCCAGACGATAGCCCTGTGGATGGGCTTGCCTGTTGCCTTTTCCCAGACCACGGTGGTTTCGCGTTGGTTGGTGATCCCGATACCCGCCACCTGCGCGGGGGTGATGCCGTGGGTGTCCATCACCTGACGACAGGTTTTCAGAACGCTGTCCCAGATTTCGTCCGCATCATGTTCGACCCAGCCTTCCTGTGGAAAATGCTGGGCGAACTCGACCTGAGCGGTTGCCACGCGCTGCATGTCCTGGTCGAACAGAATGGCCCTTGTGGATGTGGTTCCCTGATCGATGGCCATGACATAGGTCATCGGCACCCTCCCCTTGTCACTTTTGGAAGGACACTAGACCGAAGCGGCGCATTTGCGCCAGACCCGAGTTCAGAGGGCGGGAACCTCGACATTGTCGATCAGGCGGATGCCGTCGGCCCACCCGGCGGCCAACAGGCGCGCGGATTCGGTGGGGCGGTCCAGCGGCGCCAAGGTATGGGCGCTGCGCAAGTCGAAATATTCGATTTGCGTAAACCCCGCGCTGTGCAGTTCAGCAATCGCCGCCTTGGCCAGTGGCGCGAAACTCTCTCCTCTTGTCAGGGCATCCGCGACCGATTGCATGACCGGGTTCAGCCGGGCAGCCACGATCAGACCTTCGCCAGACAGGCGCAGGTTGCGTGACGACATGGCCAGACCGGAGGGTTCCCGAACGGTCGGGCATCCGATCACGTCGATAGGAATGTCCAGATCGCGCGCCATGCGACGGACGACCATCAGCTGTTGAAAATCCTTCTCGCCGAAATAGGCGCGGCTGGCCTGTGTCTGCAGGAAAAGCTTTGCCACCACCGTGGCAACCCCGTCGAAATGACCGGGGCGAAACTCGCCCTCCATCACGTCGGTCAGACCAGCGACGGACACGTTTGTCGAAAAGCCTTCGGGGTAGATTTCTGCAGGCGCCGGAACATAGATCGCGTCGACGCCAAAAGGGGCAAGTTCTTCAGCATCCTCGACCTCGGTCCGGGGATATTTCTCCAGATCTTCGGGGTTGTTGAACTGCTTGGGGTTCACAAAAATCGTCACGATCACCCGGTCGCATTCGGCGCGGGCAGCTTCGGCCAGCGACAGGTGTCCCTGATGCAATGCCCCCATGGTGGGCACCACCCCGATAGTTTCACCGGCACGGGTCCAGGCGGTTGTTTTGGCGCGCAGATCGGCCAGGTGGCGCAGAATGGGTGCTGTCATTTCGACGAGCCTCTGTCGGGTGCGTGATCGGCAAACACATGTTCGGCCGCGGGGAAAGTGCGGGCGCGCACCTCGGCTGCGTATTCGGCAATCGCCGTCTCAGCCAAGGGGCCAAGCTCGGCGTAGCGTTTGACGAATTTCGGTTTGAAGGCGGTGAAGAACCCAAGCATATCGTCCACCACAAGGATCTGGCCGTCGCATCCCGCAGAGGCGCCGATGCCGATGGTCGGGATCGGCACTTCGGCAGTGATCCGGTCGGCCAGACCTTGAGGCACCTTTTCGAGCACGACCGAGAACGCACCGGCCTCGGCCACCGCGCGGGCATCGGCCAGCACTGCTTCGGCCTGCGCATCGCGGCCCTGCACCTTGTAGCCGCCCAGCGTATTGATAGATTGCGGGGTCAGGCCGATATGCGCCATAACCGGAATGCCGCGCTTGACCAGAAAGCGGATGGTTTCGGCCATCTCGACCCCGCCTTCGAGCTTGACCGCCCCTGCCCCGGTTTCGGCCATCAGACGCGCGGCGTTGCGAAATGCCTGCGCCGGTCCTTCCTCGTAGCTGGCAAACGGCATGTCGATGACCATCATCGCCTTGTCCAGCCCGCGCGCGACGGCCCGCCCGTGCAGGATCATCATCTCCATCGTGACGCCAAGGGTCGAGGTCAGGCCATGCAGCACCATGCCGACGCTGTCACCGACCAGAACAAAATCGCAATGGGCATCCATCAGCCGGGCCATCGGAGTGGTATAGGCGGTCAGACTGACCAGCGGTTCGCCACCTTTGCGGGAACGGATGTCCTCGGCGTTGGGGGCTTTCTTGCGGGCTGTGGCGCTCATAATGGGTCCTGCGGGATTGGTTCGCTGCAGCGCGGCATAGCAGATGGGGCGTTTCAAAGAAAGCGTTTTGCGCCAACATTCCCTTGATTGGTCCGAGGTTTGAGAGGAGATTGAAAGACAAATGACCATCTCTGCGAGTCCGGTCATTCGAAAAAAGGGGAGAGTTTTCATGGGACAACCGATGTTTCGCACCTTTGCCTCGGCGCTGGCGCTGGGGGCCGGCCTGTTTGCGACGCAGGGCTGGGCACAAACCGATATCACCATCGCGACACAGCTTGAGCCACCGCATCTGGACCCGACGAGTGCAGCAGCCCAGGCCATCGATACCGTGGTTTATACGAACGTGTTCGAAGGGCTGACCCGTTTCATGGGCGATGGATCGATTGTACCGGGGCTGGCGGAAGGCTGGGAGATTTCCGAGGACGGCACCGTCTATACCTTCAAGCTGCATGATGGCGTGACCTTCCATGATGGCAGCGCGATGGATGCCGAGGACGTCAAGTTCAGCCTCGACCGCGCCCGGGCCGAGGACAGCGCCAATGCGCAAAAGGCGCTGTTTGCCGGAATCACCGAGGTCGAGGTCGTCGACCCCCTGACCGTGAAGGTGACGCTTGATGGCCCGAACGGCAATTTCCTGTTCAACATGGCCTGGGGGGACGCGGTGATCGTTGCGCCCGAAAGCATCGAGAACATCAAGACCAATCCGGTAGGCACCGGCGCTTACAAGTTTGGTGAATGGGTGCAGGGCGACCGGATCACTCTGGAACGCAACCCGGACTATTGGGGCGCGCAACCGGCGCTGGAAAGAGCGACGTTCAAATTCATCTCGGACCCGACCGCCGCCTTTGCGGCAATGATGGCCGAAGATGTGGACGTGTTCGAAAACTTTCCGGCGCCTGAGAATCTGCCGCAATTCGAGGCAGACCCACGGTTTCAGGTCCTGATCGGGTCCACCGAAGGTGAAACGATCCTGTCCACCAACAACAAGAAACCGCCCTTTGACGATATCCGCGTTCGTCAGGCGATTGCACACGCTATTGACCGGCAGGCCATTATTGACGGGGCGATGTTCGGCTATGGCACGCCCATCGGCACGCACTTTGCGCCCCACAATCCGGCCTATGTCGATCTGACCGGAATTTCCGGCTATGACCCCGAAAAGGCAAAAGCCCTGTTGGCCGAAGCCGGGCTAGCCGACGGGTTCGAAACCACGCTGCACCTGCCGCCGCCATCCTATGCCCGTCGCGGGGGCGAGATTGTCGCCGCACAGTTGGCCGAAATCGGCATCAAGGCCGAGATCATCAATGTGGAATGGGCCCAGTGGCTGGAAAGCGTGTTCAAGGGCAAGGATTTCGGCCTGACGATCGTCAGCCATACTGAACCAATGGACATCGGCATTTATGCCCGTCCGGAGTACTATTTCCAGTACGACAACCCCGAGTTTCAGGCGCTGATGGAAACCCTGAACAAGACGACCGATCCGGATGAGCGCACGAAACTGCTGGGCGACGCGCAGCGGATGATCGCAGAAGATTACGTGAACGGTTATCTGTTCCAGTTTGCCAAAACAGGCGTAGCTAAGGCAGGTGTTCAAGGATTGTGGGTCAATTCGCCAACGGCTGCAGTTGATCTGACCGGAATATCCTGGGCCGAGTGATAACACAGATGCGTAGCCTCCGTCTTGCGGGGCTTCGCTTGTTCTACCCCGTGAACTGGTAACAAGAGCATGATGATATCGGGTGTCCTTCGGCCTTTTGTTCACGTGATGGTCTTGACCGCGCTCAGTTTGGTCAACCTCGCCCTTCCCGCCAACGCACAGGAGGAGCTGTCCGGGAATCTGGAGGTCATCACCACAACACCCGCTGCCCCCCTTGATGTCGGGGTCGGCATCAGGATCGATCAGATTGTCAACGTTGATCAGAAAGCGGAAAACTATGGTGCTGTCGCTGTCATAAGGGCTGAGTGGACAGATCCCGCACTCGCATTCGATCCAAACGAGATCGGGCGCGAAGTTCGGATATTAAAACCCAAGGCCCTAGCAGACTATGCATCGACCGTTGGCGCGATCATCCCGGTATTTGTAATCGAGAACCAGCAATCCAACCGCTGGATTCACCAATCCGCCGCGGCCATTCGTCCGGATGGAAGTGTGATCTATGTCGAGAAATCGTCACTAACGCTGCAGGCTCCGTACTTCGATTTCACCAAATACCCTTTCGACACGCAGCGTTTTCAGTTCGAGGTCAGTTCGGTTCTGCCCGCAAATTTCGTGACTTACCACCCCCTGAACGAATACTCCGGCCTCGGCGACCTGCTGGGTGAAGAAGAGTGGATTCTTGGAAACGCGCGCCTGACCAAAACCAATGTGCCGGGGATTTCAGGGAACGACAGCGATCAGATCACGCTGGTCTTCGAAGGAAGCAGGCACATTACCTATTACATCATACGGGTCTTCCTTCCGATGCTGGTGCTGATCACGGTCAGTTGGTCGGTCTTTTTCCTCGACGAATATCGCAAGCGGATCGAGATTTCTGGGGCAAACCTGCTGGTCTTTGTTGCATTCAACTGGGCCATATCGGCGGACCTGCCAAAGCTGGGCTATTTGACCTTTCTCGATTTCATCCTGCAGTGGATGTTCCTTGCCACGGGTGCGATCATCGTTTTCAACGTGGTCCTGAGTAAACTTAAACTGTCCGGGCGCGAGGACGCGGCCCGGAAGCTTGATAATTACGCCGTGAAATGGATCTATCCCATTGGCTATGCCGCCATTGTCGCCTATGCCGTCCTCAAGTTTCTGGTCACGCCTTAGATGCTGGACCCGAATGTAATCCCCGCCTAACGTGGCGCTGATGCTGCGCTACGCCCTCAAACGCCTGACCTCGCTGATCCTGAGCCTGGTGGTTGCCTCTGTTGTCATCTTCGCCGTGATCGAGGTGGCACCGGGGGATCCCGCATCATTCATGCTGGGGGTCAATGCGCAGCCCGATACGCTGGCCGCGCTGCGCGCTGAACTGGGCCTGGATGTGCCCATGATGCAGCGCTATTTCAACTGGGTCGGCGGGATGCTGAGCGGAGATTTCGGCACATCCTATACCTATCGCACGCCGGTTTCAGGCATGATCGCGGACCGGTTATGGGTATCGCTGCCGCTGGCGCTTTATGCCCTGGCGCTGTCGACTGCCATCGCGTTTCCAGCCGGACTTTATGCCGCTTCCCGGCGTGGCAAGGCCGGAGATGCCGCCGTGATGGGCGCGACCCAACTTGGCATCGCGGTCCCGAATTTCTGGTTCGCGATGATGCTGGTCCTGGTCTTTGCCATCAACTTGCGCTGGTTCAACGCGGGCGGGTTTGCCGGGTGGGAAAACGGTTTCTGGGGCGGGATGCACTCGCTGACGCTCCCCGCAGTTGCGCTGGCGCTGCCGCAGGCCGCTATTCTGGCGCGGGTGATGCGATCGGCGCTGCTGGACATTCTGGGCGAGGATTTCATGCGCACGGCCCGGGCCAAGGGGTTGAGCCGCCGTCAGGCGCTGTGGCGGCATGGGGTACGCAATGCGCTGATCCCGGTGCTGACCATCATAGGGCTGCAGTTTTCCTTCCTGTTGGCAGGGTCGATCATCATTGAACAGGTGTTCTATCTGCCGGGGCTTGGAAGGCTGGTATTTCAGGCGATTTCTTCCCGTGATCTGATCGTGGTGGAATCGGTGGTCATGCTGCTGGTCTTTGCGGTGATCACCGTGAATTTCTTGGTCGATCTGGCCTATGCCGCCGTCGACCCGCGTCTGAGGAGCCGCACATGAGCCGTAACCTGACCCTGGGCGCGGGCCTGTCGTCATTGGTGGTGCTGGCGGCGCTCATCTCGTTTGTCTGGACGCCCTATGACCACGCGACGCTGGATATCCCCAACAAGCTGCAAACCCCCACTGCGCAACACTGGTTCGGAACCGACCATTTCGGACGGGACATGTTCTCGATGATCATGGTGGGTGCCCGTACGTCGATTGCGGTCGCGCTGGTTGCGGTGGGCATCGGCATGGGTTTTGGCGTGCCGCTGGGCCTGACGGCGGCGGCACGCAAGGGATCATGGCTGGACGAGCTGATCATGCGCGGCAACGATCTGGTCTTTGCCTTTCCGTCTCTGGTCATCGCCATCCTGATCACTGCCGTCTTTGGCGCAGGTGCGGTCAACGCGATCATTGCCATCGGTATATTCAACATTCCGGTCTTTGCCCGCATCACTCGCGGTGCCGCGCTATCCTTGTGGGAGCGCGAGTTCATCATGGCCGCCCGTGTTGCCGGCAAGGGCGCGGCGCGGATTTCGGCAGAGCATATCCTGCCGAACATCGCCAACCTGCTGATCGTGCAGGGCACCATCCAGTTCAGTTTGGGCATTCTGGCCGAGGCCGGGCTCAGCTATGTCGGGTTGGGTGCACAGCCACCAACGCCCAGTTGGGGTCGGATGCTGGCGGATGCGCAGACCATGGTCAGCTTTGCGCCGCACCTGGCGCTGATCCCGGGTCTGGCGATTGTTCTTACGGTGCTGGGGCTGAACCTGATGGGGGACGGGTTGCGCGACTGGCTGGACCCGCGCATTCGGGTGGCGCGCGCATGAGCCTTTTGCAGATCGACACCCTGTCGCTGTCCATCCAGGGGACGAACATCCTGAATGGCGTCAGCCTTGTGGTCGAACCGGGCGAGGTGGTGGCAGTTACCGGTGAAAGCGGGTCGGGCAAATCGATGACCGCGCTATCGGTAATGCAGCTGCTGCCAAACGGCGCCAGTACAAGCGGATCGATCCTGCTGGACGGGCAGGAATTGCTTGACCGACCCGAAGCCCAGATGTGTACCCTGCGTGGCGCCGGGATCGGCATGGTGTTTCAGGAGCCCATGACCGCGCTCAACCCGGTCATGACCATCGGGGATCAGGTGATTGAAACGATTCTGATCCACAAGGCGATGACGCCTGCAAAAGCTCGGGATCGCGCGCGTGAGGTGTTGACGCGCGTAGGCCTGCCGCCCGAAAGGTACCCGCTTGGTCGCTATCCCCACGAACTGTCGGGCGGACAGCGTCAAAGAGTGGTGATCGCGATGGCCATTGCCTTGCGGCCAAGGCTGCTGATCGCAGACGAGCCAACCACGGCTCTTGATGTGACCACTCAGGCGCAAATCCTCGATCTGCTGAAAGGGTTGGTATCCGAGTTCGGCATGGGACTGCTGATGATCACCCATGACCTCGCCGTGGTGGCCGATATGGCCGACAGGATCGTGGTCATGCGAGACGGCGAAGTGGTGGAAGCCGACACCACCCGCCGGTTGCTGACCGGGATGCAGCATCCCTATACCCGCATGCTGTTCGAGGCCTCGGGTCATCAGGTCATCCTTCCCGCTGGCCGCGACTCCGCGCCTTTGCTGTCGGTGGCAGCCGTCGTGCGGGACTATCGCCTGCCGCGAAAACGCCTGTTCGGCAAACCGGAGCACCATCGCGCCGTCGATCATGTGAGTTTTACCTTGCATCGGGGTGAACGTCTGGGACTGGTGGGTGAATCCGGTTGCGGAAAATCGACCCTAACGCGAGCCATTCTGGGTCTTGAAGACGTCCAGCAGGGGCATATCCTGTTGGACGGTCAACCGGTTTTCAGCGGCAAAAATCCCAACCTGGAAGTGCGGCGCAAGATGCAGGTCGTGTTTCAGGACCCGTTCGGCAGCTTCAACCCCCGCCACAAGGTCGCGCGCCTGATCACCGAACCCTTTCACCTGCTCGACAGGTCCCCGACCGGATCAGAACGCACTGACCGGATTGCCGAGGTGCTAACCGCCGTGGGTCTGTCGCCGGACGACGCAGGAAAATATATTCACGAGTTTTCCGGCGGCCAGCGCCAGCGTATTGCCATTGCACGTGCGCTGATCATCCGCCCCGAATTGATCCTGTTCGACGAGGCGGTATCGGCCCTTGACGTGTCCGTTCGCGCCCGCATCCTCGATCTGCTGGCAGAGCTGTGCGATGCCTATGACCTGAGTTATCTGTTCATCAGCCACGACCTGAGCGTGGTGCGCACGATTACCGATCGGGTGCTGGTCATGAAAGCCGGCCGCATTGTCGAAGAGGGTGAAACCGAGCAGGTGTTCACCGACCCTCAGCACCCCTATACCGAAGCCCTGATCGCCGCAGCGCCGCGTCTGCCGGACATACGATGGGGCGCAGCGTGATACAGGTACAGGAAGCAGTCTACGCGAGCGACCCTACGGGGACCTCTTGCCATGAACAGGAAAGGATCCGCACGATGAATGACGCTATTTGGTTTGACCCCGGCCTCTGCCTGATCGGCGGTCTATGGCAATCCTCGTCCTCCGGCCAGACCCTGCCGCTGATCAACCCGTCTGACGGCCTGGAGATCTGCCGGATTGCCCGCGGGAATGGCGCGGATATCGACACTGCGGTCGGCGCAGCGCAAGGCGCTTTGGATGGCGCATGGGGACGCATGACTGCGCTGGAACGGGGTCGCACCCTGACGCGGATAGGGCAGCTGGTGCTGGAGCGGGTAGACGAACTGGCTGCGCTTGAAGCGATGGATGTGGGCAAGCCGCTGACGCAAGCACGGGCCGATGCGGTAGCGCTGGCGCGTTATTGCGAATTCTACGGCGGTGCGGCGGATAAGGTGATGGGGGAAACCCTTCCTTATCTCGATGGCTACACCGTCTATACTCTGCGCGAACCGCATGGGGTGACGGGGCATATCGTGCCGTGGAACTATCCGATGCAGATAATCGGGCGTTCGGTCGGAGCGGCGCTGGCGATGGGCAATGCCTGTGTGTTGAAACCGGCCGAAGAGGCATGCCTTACGGCGCTGGCCTTTGCTCACCTGGCGGTCGAGGCCGGGTTGCCCGCTGGTGCACTGAACGTGGTGCCCGGACTTGGGGCCGAGGCGGGGGCGGCGCTGTCGGGACATCCGGGCGTGCATCATGTTTCATTCACCGGATCGGTTGCCACCGGAGCGCTGGTGCAGCAGGCGGCCGGGCGCAACGTGGTGCCGGTGACACTGGAACTGGGCGGCAAATCCCCCCAGCTTGTGTTCGACGATGCCGATCTTGGGGCTGCCTTGCCGTTTCTGGTCAATGCAGGGATCCAGAATGCGGGCCAGACCTGTTCCGCGTCATCCCGCATCCTCGCCCAGCGCGGCATTTATGATCAGGTCCGGGCGTGCATGGCCGAGGCCTATGAGCAGCTAACCGTCGGACCAGCCGCCGAGGATCTGCGGGTGGGGCCACTGATCTCGACCCGGCAAAAGGAGATTGTCGAGGGTTTTCTGGCTCGTGGAGCTGACCTGACCATTGCGGCGCAGGGGCAGATTGTTGCCCACGCGCCTGAAACCGGCGCTTATGTGCGGCCAACGCTTTTTGCTGAAGTCCCTTCAGATCATGAACTGGCCCGGAACGAAATATTTGGCCCGGTTCAGGTGCTGATCCCTTTCGACACCGAGGAAGAAGCGGTGGAGATCGCCAACGGCACCGATTACGGGTTGGTTGCCAGCATCTGGACGCGTGATGGCGCGCGGCAAATGCGGCTGGCCAAGCGGCTGCGATCGGGTCAGGTTTTTGTCAACAATTATGGCGCGGGTGGCGGTGTGGAACTGCCTTTTGGTGGCGTCGGCAAATCCGGTCATGGGCGTGAAAAAGGGTTCGAGGCGTTGTATGGCTTTTCGCAACTGAAAACGGTTGCGGCCTACCATGGCTAGGATCGGAGTTTTCCTGGCGCTGATCGCCGTTGCCATCGTTGCCGCAGGGATATTTGGCGCGCTGCACAATCAGGTCACCTATTCGGTCGGGCCGGATTATTTCCATCAGTTCAAGTTCCTTCAGTTTGGCATCCCACCCGAAACACCGCCACGCGTCGGCGCTGCGATTGTCGGTTGGCGGGCAAGCTGGTGGATGGGCGTTCTGGTCGGCTCGCCGCCTTTTTTGCTGGGCCTGTTGCTGTTGTCTTCGGCCAGAATGTTCTGGTCGGCGGGGCTGCGTGCGATATTCGCGGTGCTGCTCATGGCTTCGCTTGCTGCCAGCATTGGTTGGGTTTTCGGGTTGATGGCGGTCGACGCCAAGACGGCGTCACAGATTCAGCTGCCCGCCACGATCACCGAGCCGGTGGGTTTCCTGCGCGCGGGCGTGATGCATGATGCAAGTTATCTCGGCGGCTTCGTCGGAATCTTTGCCGCTATCTGGATCATGTTCCGGGCGTCGAGGCACTCGCAGTGAACGACAACCGGGACAATGTGGCGCTGGCCATCGCCCTGTCGCTGCTCGCCCTTGTCCTGTTCGATGTCATGGGATTGATCATCAAGTATCTGTCGCCCCGGTATACCGCTGCAGAACTTTCGGCCTATCGCAATTTCTTTGGTATTTTTCCCGCGTTGATTGCTCTGTGGTCATCCTCGGTCTGGCGACAAAGTGGGAGGCCCTGGAAAATCCGGCAGTGGAAACTGGGTCTGATGCGGGGGATTTACGTCACCTTTGCCCAGTTCCTGTTTTATTACTCGTTGGGCAAGCTGGCCTTTGCCACGGCATCCACCATCACCTATTCCAATGCAGTCTTCATGACTGCGCTTGCCGTACCGATGCTGGGCGAGCGTGTCGGGGCCGTGCGATGGATGGCCGTGCTGATCGGGTTTGCCGGCGTGATCCTGATCATGAGGCCCGGAAGCGACACGTTTTCGCTGGATGCGGTCGCACCATTGGGGGCGGCGTTTCTGTATGCGCTGACTGGGGTGTCGGCTCGATTGATGGACCGGGATGTGCCCAGCCCCTTGCTCAACCTGTATTCGGTGGTATCGGCCTTGTTGGGCGCGCTGATCCTTGCCACCATCGCCGGCGGGTTTTCCCCGATCAACCACCCCCAGGACGTCATCTGGATCGTCGCCATGGGGGCATTCGGCGGCACCGCCGTCTTGTGTCTTGTGGTCTCGTACCGGATGACAGAGCAAAGCAAT
>NZ_JBXWQW010000025.1:0-73624 GCF_059612585.1 Ruegeria sp. YKSF57
AAACCTGCCAAGCTTGCAGCTGTGGCGATGGCAAACAAAACGGCGCGGATAATCTGGGCGGTGCTCACGCGCAACGAACCCTACAGGATCAGGACAGTCTGACATCGAAAGTAACAGAAACTGAGACAGCAAGACCAATGAAGTGATGGCAAACGAGTCAGCCGCAATCCCAAGATACCCCGGGCTTTGTCCAGGACAATCCATGTCCGTTTGCGAGGATGGGGACTTGGGTCGCGGAAACCATCAGGGCCAGCGGTCACGTGCACCGCGTCCAAAGGCCGAAGACAAGACCGCTTCTGACAAAATGCAAATCACCTCAAAAATGTCTTGCTTTTCAGGAGCCATCCACACAGGACAAAGTGAAAATTCGCTGCGAGCTGCTTCAAAGGCAGCAAACTGCCCATATTGCCTGCGGCGATCCGTTGAAAGGGAGGGCGGCGGTCGTTCACTCTAGTTGCAAATGCAATGGTGGACGACTGCCGGAGTGGACATTCGTAGTTAGCACTGGTTGCGATGCTCTATGCAGGCAAGAACTCATGCAGCTATCCGCACCATTGCTCCTGAAGCCAGTGTTCGACAGGCTTAACAATTTTTGAAGCGAAAAATGAATTGAGAGCAGGTCTCACTTGGATCATTCCCATCAAGGGATGGGGAGCATTGTCGGTCGACGGAAATGAGAATTCCTAATGCAGATCCATGACGCCGTAGCAGGTGTACGCTAGGGGCAGGATAAGGCGGCGGAACCCCGGGAGGGGGAAGGTTGCAGGTTCTGCCTGCATTAGCTGCGGCAAGGGGGAACTGCAGGGTTTGCCGGCCGCAAATCCCGCAAGCAGCCGACCGGTATAGGTCGCCATGGCCACGCCACCGCCGTGATAGCCGAAACCGGTCCAGGCGCGCTGCCAGTCTCCGATCTGACCGACATAAGGTGTCAGGCCGCGGGTCAGGCAAACCAGGCCGCTCCAGTGGTATTCGGTTTCTGCTGTGGCCAGGGCCGGGAACATCGCCTCAAAATCCCGGCGAATCTGGCGCTTCATCTGCAGCGTGGAGCCGGGGGTGATGTTGCTGGTGCCGCGCATCCCGAATAGCACCCGGTTGTCCGGCAGCAGGCGGAAGTAGTGCAGCAGGTTGCGAGTGTCATAGGCGATACGCCGGGTGGTCCAGCCCTGTGCCTGTTTCTCGGCTTCGGTGAGGGGGCGCGTCACCATGATGTGCGAAACCACCGGCAGGTAGCGCCCGCGCAGCCAGTTCGGCAGGTTGTCGCTGCTGTAGCCATTGCTGGCGATGATCAGCTTGTCGGCCTGGACCCGGCCTGATGGCGTTTCAATAATGTAAGTGCCGTCGGGCTCCTCCCGTACCGAGAGCGCCGGGGTGTCACCGTGGATCACGGTGCCGGCCTGCTGCGCCAGGCGGGCCAGTCCGCCCACGTATTTACCCGGATTCAGGCCGAAACCATGGGGCAGTAAAAACCCGCCGTAGAACCCATCGCCGTGCAGGCCTTCCTGGCGCATCTCTTCGGCAGACAGAACCGGGCAGTCCACCCCGGCATAGCGGCTGAGGCCCGCGGCCACTTCCGGCAGGGCGCGCGCCGCGCGGGGGCTGTGGGCCAGGCAGTATTCACCGTCCTCCTGCGCCTCCGCCTCGATGCCGCTGGACGAGGTGAGATCGCGGACCAGCGCAACCGCCTCCTTCTGGGCGCTGTAAAAGGCGCGCAGGCCGCCCTCGCCGAAGCGGCGGATGATGGCGCTGTTGCCCAGCATGGCACCGCCGAAGCCGCAGAAGCCGGCATTGCGCCCCGAGGCGCCCCAGCCGGGCTGGGCTGCGTCGATCACCAGCGGCGCGTCGCTATGGTCGCGGGCCAGATGCAGTGCCGCGCTGAGGCCAGTGTAGCCGGCACCAATTATCGCGACACCCACGCGCCGGTCGCCGTCCAGCGCGGGACAGGCAGGGGCGGCGGGCAGCGTGGCCTCCCAGTAGCTGTCGACCGGGACTTCGGTGTCGTAGGCGTGGGCGTCGTAGATGCGGCGGAGGTTCTTCATGGCGCTGGTCCGTTCTTGCGGCCCCAGTCAAGGAGCGGCGATCACCTTGGTTTCGAGGAATTCGAGGATGCCTTCGCGGCCGCCCTCGCGCCCGATCCCCGACATTTTGACCCCGCCGAAGGGGGAGCCTGCGCCAAGGAAAGCGCCGTTCACGTTCACCATGCCGGACTGCAGGGCACGGGCAACGCGGCCTGCGCGGGCGCTGTCACCGGTCTGCACATAGGCCGACAGGCCGTAGGGTGTGTCATTGGCGATGGCGATGGCTTCTTCCTCGCTGTCGAAGGGGATCATCACCAGCACCGGACCAAAAATCTCTTCCTGCGCAATGCGCATTGTGTTGTTCACGTCAGCCAAAACCGTGGGTTGGGCGTAGTAACCGGTCTCGAAGCCTTCCGGCTTGCCGGGGCCGCCGGCCACTAACCGCGCGCCTTCGGCGACGCCTGCCTCGATCATCTCCTGCACGCGGGCGTATTGCTGCGCGCTGGACAGTGGACCCATGTGATCGCCCGGCTCCGTCGGGGTGCCCACGGACATCGTTGCCGCCTTGGCCTGCGCCAACTCCACCGCGCGACCATAGACGCTGCGCTCCACCAGCATCCGGGTGGCGGCGTCGCAACTTTGGCCTGTGTTGATGAAACAGGCCTCCACCCCTTCGGCTATGGCGGTTTCCAGATCGCAGTCGGCAAACACCAGATTGGGGGATTTTCCGCCCAGCTCCAACGCCACCTTCTTGACGGTTTCCGCCGCATCCCGTGTCACCGCGACACCGCCACGGGTGGAGCCGGTGAAGGACATCATGGCGATATCCGGGTGGCGTGACAGCGCGGCGCCCACCACCGGGCCTTCGCCGTGGACCAGGTTGAAGACGCCTGCGGGCACGCCGGCGTCGTGCAGCACCTCGGCATAGAGAATCGCCGACAGCGGTGTCAGTTCGGAGGGTTTCAGCACCATGGTGCAGCCTGCGGCCAGTGCAGGCCCCACTTTCAGCACGATCTGGTTGATTGGCCAGTTCCAGGGCGTGATCAGCCCGCAGACGCCAGCCGGCATCCGCACCAGCGTGTCGCCGTTGGGCAGGGTTTCCTCGAAATCGAGCGTCTTCAGATCGGCGATGATGGCCTCCAGGTGGTCAATGCCGACCTGCGCCTGCATCTCGCGCGACATGGTGATCGGGGCGCCCATCTCCAACGAGATGGCTTCTGCGAATTCATCAACGCGGGCGGTGTAGACCTCCAGCACCCGTTCGAGGAGCGCAATGCGGTCCTCGCGGCTGGTGGCGGCAAAGCCGGGCAGCGCAGCCTTGGCTGCGGCCACGGCGGCATCAACGTCATCTTCGCTGCCAAGCGCGAGTTGGCCAAGGGACTGTTCGGTGGCGGGGTTGATCACGTCAACCGCGCCACTGCCGGCGGGGGCGGTCCAGCTGCCGCCGATATAGAACTGGGACATGTTGTACTGCATTGCCGTATCCAATTTTGTTTGAGTGCGTGTCACGCGGCGGCGGTTGCCGCGCGGTGTTCCTGCTGCTGGCGGCGTTCCTGCCGGCGGTTGACCAGCGAGGCGGTGATGACACCCAGGGTGACGATGCCGATCAGCATGGAGGAGAGCGCGTTGATCTCCGGCGAGACCCCCAGTCGTACGGAGGAATAGAGCTTCATCGGCAGGGTGGTGGAGCCGGGGCCGGAGGTGAAGGTGGCAATCACCAGGTCGTCAAGCGACAGGGTGAACGAAAGCAGCCAGGCCGAGATCACCGCAGGCGCGATCACCGGCAGAGTCACCTGGCGGAAGGCCGAGATCGGGGTGCAGCCGAGGTCCAGCGCCGCATCCTCCAGCGACCGGTCGAAGCTGGCCAGCCGGGACGAGACCACCACCGAGGCATAGCACATGGCAAAGGTCGCATGGGCGATGGTGATGGTCCAGAAGCCGCGGTCGAGGCCGACGGCGACGAACAGCAAGAGGAGTGACAGGCCGGTCACCACCTCCGGCATCACCAGCGGCGCAAAGATCATGCCCGAAAACAGCGTGCGGCCCGGAAAAGATCCCGCACGCACCATGACAACCGCGCTCAGCGTACCCAGCACCGTGGCCAGCGTGGCCGACACAAAGGCGATGCGCAGGGTGATCCAGGCGGCCTCCAGATAGGCGTCGTTGTTCAGAACGATGCCGTACCATCTGGTGCTGAAGCCGCCCCAGACAGTGACCAGGCGGGAGTCGTTGAAGGAATAGATCACCACCAGCAGGAGCGGCAGGTACAGGAAGGCCAGGCCGAAGGTCAGAGAGGTCAGGTTGAACATGTTGAAACGGCGGATCATCCCAGGTCCTCCTGATGTTTCTGCTGGTGGCGCTGGAACAGCACGATGGGCACGATCAGGATGGTCAGCAGCACAATGGCCACCGCCGCCGCAACGCCCCAGTCGCGGTTGGAGAAAAACTCGAGCCACAGGGTCTTGCCGATCATCAGCGTGCCGGAGCCGCCCAGAAGGTCGGGGATCACGAATTCGCCAATCGCCGGGATGAAGACCAGGAAGCAACCGGCAACCACCCCAGGCAGCGACAGCGGCAAGGTGATCTGGCGGAAGGCCGCAAAGGCGCCGCAGCCCAGATCCTCGGCTGCCTCCAGCAGCCGTCCGTCGATCCGTTCCAGCGAGGCGTAAAGCGGCAGGATCATGAACGGCAGGTAGGAATAGACAATGCCGATATAGACCGCGATTTCGGTGTGCATGATCGCCAACGGCTGGCTGATGATGCCAAGCTTCATCAGCGCAAGATTCAGGAAGCCCTCGTTCTTCAGGATGCCGATCCAGGCATAGATGCGGATCAGGAAGCTGGTCCAGAACGGCAAGATGACCAGCAGCAGCAACGTCTTGCGCCAGTCCTGCGGCGCCTTGGCCATGGCATAGGCCACCGGATAGCCGATTGTAAGGGTGAGCAGCGTTGCGATGGCGGCGACCTTCACGCTGTTGAGATAGGCCTTGAGATAGATGCCATCCTCGGCCAGCCAGACGAAATTCTCGAAGTCCAGCGCCGCGAAGGACGCGCGCAGGCCGGCAAGCCCCTCATCGAGGCTGAACGTCGGGGCATAGGGCGGGCTGGCGGTGACCGAGTCCGACAAAGCAATCTTGATGACAATCAGGAAGGGCACCAGGAAGAACAGGCCCAGCCACAGATAGGGCGTCAGGATCAGAAGCTTGCGGGGGGTGTTCATGGCCGGCCCCTCATTCATCCACCAACACGCAGGCGCCTGCGCGCCAGCTGAGCCAGACCCGGTCGTTCCAGTCGATGCCGCGGCGCGAGGTCAGCAGCCGGTTGGCCTCCTGCGCGCGGATCAGCATCCCTCCGTCCAGCCGCACCAGGAAGGTAGAGGCGCTGCCGATATAGGAGATCTCTTCCACCGTGCCCTCAACCATGTTCACATTGAAGGCTTGCTCAGGCTGGTCCTTGGTAACGTGAATCTTCTCCGGGCGCAGCACCAGCGTCTTGCGGGTGCCGGGGATCAGCACATCCTCGGGCTGCGGGCGGATCGCCAGCCGGGTGCCGCCATCCCAGCGGGCCAGCGCCAGTTCGCCCTCCATGCCCGCCAATTCGATATCAATCAGGTTCACGTTGCCAATGAAATCAGCAACATAGCTGGACACCGGATGCTCGTAAATCCGTGTGGGGGTATCGGTTTGCAACAACTTACCCGCCTTCATCACTGCGATACGCGAGGATACGGTCATCGCCTCGTCCTGATCGTGGGTGACGATGATAAAGGTGAGACCCAGCCGGTCCTGCACGTCCATCAGCTGGAACTGGGTTTCCTCGCGCAGCTTTTTGTCGAGCGCGCCCAGCGGCTCGTCCAGCAGCAGCACCTTGGGTTTCTTGGCCAGCGAGCGCGCCAGCGCCACCCGCTGCATTTGGCCGCCGGACAGCTGATGCGGTCTGCGGTCGGCATAGCCTTCGAGCTGTACGAGTGCCAGCATCTCGTCGACCCGGTCCTGGATGTCGCGTTTCTTCCAGCGCTCCTGTTTCAGGCCGAACCCGATGTTCTTCGCCACCGACATATGCGGAAACAGCGCGTAGGACTGGAACATCATGTTGATCGGGCGACGGTTCGCAGGAATGCCGGTCAGGTCCTGCCCGTCCAAAAGGATGCGGCCTGAGGTCACTTCCTCAAAGCCGGCCAGCAGCCGCATCATCGTGGTCTTGCCGCATCCGGAAGGACCGAGGAGAGAGAAGAACTCGCGCTCATGAATGTCCAGGTTCAGATCCGAGATTGCGGTGAAGCTGCCAAAGGTCTTGGTTACATTCTCGAAGCGGATCAGCGGCGGGCGGGTGGGTGCCTGCGGACTGGTGGGTTCGACCCGCGCGGCGGCGGCACTGGCCGGATGATGGGAATTCATTGGTGCAAGTTCCCCTGTTGCAAGTCCCTGCCGCGATGTGAGTGTTTGCTGCGGCAGGGCAATTGATGCGCGGCCCAGGCCGCAGCAGGGCTGGAATGGCGCGGCTCGGAAGCCGCGCCGGGGCTTACTGGCCTGTGCGAACCTTTGACCAGGTGCGCGTGTAGAGACGCTCGGTCTTGCGGTCCTGCAGCACCGGAGTTGTCAGCATCTCCATCGTCGCCTCAGTCGGATAGACGGCGGGGTTGCTGATCAGCTCAGGGTCGATCTCAGCCTGAGCGGTGAGGTTGGCGCTGCCGTAGCGGATGAAGTTGGCGTTCTGCGCCGAGACCGCTGGCTGCATCAGGTAGTTCAGGAAGGCATGGGCCTCATCCACGTTCTTGGCATCGGCCAGGATGGCAAGGCCGTCAAAGTCCAGCAGCGTGCCTTCCTCCGGGATGATGTATTCCAGGGTGACGCCATTGCCGGCTTCTTTGGCGCCGTCTGCCGCCCAATAGGCATCGCCGCTCCAGGTCAACCCGAGGCAGGCGTCGCCGTCGGACAGGGCGCCGATCATGCCGTCGGTGGAAATCTGGGCGATATTGCCGCGGATCGCACCGATATGCTCCCCAGCGGCGGTGATCCGGTCCTTGTCGCTGGTATTCGGGTCTTCGCCCATGTCGATAAGCGCGGCGCCGATCACGTCGGTGGGCGAGTCTGCGATCATCACGCTGCAATCGGCCAGCTTGCTGGAAATCTCCGGATCGAACAGCAGGTCCCAGGACTTGGGAAAGCCGGCGCCCAGCCGCTCCTCCAGCTTGCCGGTGTTATAGGCGATGCCGAAGGTCCACCAGTTGTAGGGCACCAGGTATTCGTTGCCGGGGTCGAAGGTCTCGATCAGCCCGGCGATCTTGGGCCAGACGTGCTGCAGGTTGGGGATCTTGGACTTGTCGATCTTCTGCAGCACGCCGGCCGAGATCAGCCGCGCGGTGCCGGTGGAGGAAGGAACGATGATGTCGTAGCCGGAGCTGCCCGCCAGTACTTTGGTCTCCAGCATGGCGTTGGAATCATAGGTGTCATAGGTGACATCGATGCCGGTTTCCGCTTCAAAGGCTTCGATGATCGCCGGATCCAGGTAGTCGCTCCAGTTATAGATCACCAGTTCGCCCTCTGCCGCCGCGGCGGCACCCCAGATTGCAGCCGTTGCGGCCAGCAGGCTGATTGTCAGCTTGGTCTTCATGGTTCCCTCCTGTGTTGGGGTTCTGTCCGTTTCTTTTTGGGGGGCGCGGGCCTCAGGCCCGCATTGTCTCCAGCTCCAGGCCTTGGCCCAGCAGCTCCCGGGTCGCGCGTTCAACGCCTTCGGTAAGAATGTCGAACATGTCGTCGATCTGCGCCTCGGTGATCACCAGCGGCGGCGAGAAGATCGCCATGTTGCCATAGGGGCGGACCATCAGGCCCAGTTCCTGGCAGCGGGCATCAATCACTGAACCGATGGTGGCGTCGATTTCGGGGCTGGGTTTGCCGTTGCGAGTCAGGGTGCATTCGATGCAGCCTACCAGCCCCATGCCGCGCACATCCACGATCAGCGGCAGCTCCAGCAGCTGCTGCAGGCGTTTCTGGAAATGCGGGGTCACCTTGCGGACGTGTTCCAGGATGCCGTCGCGCTCGAAGATTTCGATGTTCTTGAGGCCCGCGGCGGCACAGACCGGGTGGCCGGAATAGGTGTAGCCGCTGGTGAAATAGACGTCCTTGGACACATCGCCCTCGATGTCCTTGAACAGCCGGTCGGAGAAGATCGCGGCCCCCATCGGCGCATAGCCAGAGGTCAACCCCTTGGCGCAGGTGATGATATCGGGGGTGATGCCGAACAGGTCCTCCGATGCGAACCAGTGGCCCAGGCGGCCAAAGCCGGTGACGACCTCGTCGGAGATATAGAGCACGTCATATTTGCGGCAGAGTTCCAGACAGCGGCCATGGTAACCCGCGGGCGGCACGATCACGCCGCCGGAGCCCAGCAGCGGCTCGGCAATGAAGGCGGCGACATTGTCTGCGCCGAGCTCCAGAATGGCGTTTTCCAGATCCGCAACCTTTTCATCCAGGAAGGCTTCGATGCTCATACCTGCGGGGCGGCGGAAGGCGTTCACGTCTGGCAGGAAATGGGGAATGATCTGGTCGGTGTCGAACCACTGGCGCTCGCTCGGCTTGCCGCTGAGCGAGGCTGTCAGATAGGTGCCGCCGTGATAGGCATGCGCCCGGGTGATGATCCGCTTCTTTAACGGTTTGCCCAGCAGGTTGTTGCGGAAGTGGACAAAGCGGATGGCGGTATCCACCGCGGTGGAGCCGCCGGTGGTGAAATAGACCCGGTTGAGATCGCCCGGCGCCCGTTCGGCAATTGCGTGGGCAAACTCGGCGCTTACCGACGTGGCCTCGGAGAAGGGGGAGCAATAGGCCATCTTGCGGGCCTGCACCGCCATCGCATCAGCGATCTCGGTGTTGCCGTAGCCCAGCTGCATGCACCACATGCCGCCCGGCCCGTCGATCACCTTGTTGCCGTGCTCGTCATAGACATAGATGCCTTCGGCATACTCGCTGAACGTCCTGTCGGCTTTTCCGGGACCCTGGACTTCCAGCCCTTCCCATGGATGGAAGTAATTCTCCTTGTCCCAGGTTTTGAAGTTTTCGAAGTCGTTTCCAAGTTTGGTCATCTTGCTCTCTGTCCGGAATAGCTACAAATTTTGAATGAACGTTCATACAGTAAGGGCATAAGTGAATGATCGTTCATTGTCGATGGAAATTTGATGCAATTCCGTGCAAAGTGCCGGAACGGCGGCGGGCCAGCCGGCAGCGAAAGAGGGGCAGGCAGATGGCAAATGCAGAAGAAACAAAGAAAAAGCGGAAGGTCGACAAGGACCTGCACCGGGAGGTGCTGCTTGATGCAACCGCTAACGTAATCCTGAAGTATGGGGTCAGCGGCACCACAATCAGCCGTATCCAGGAAGAATCAGGCCTGTCGCGCGGCATGATCAACCTGCACTTCCAGTCCAAGGACAACCTGATTCGCGCGCTCGCCATTCATATGACTCAGGAGTACAATGACGCTTGGCAGAGTTTTACCAGCCAAACACCGCAAGAGGTCAGTACGCCGGAAGATGCAGCAGCCCGTCTGCAGGCGCTGTTTGCGACGGACTTTTCCGAAGCGGTTTTGAACAGACGCAGTGCCCGGCTGACCTTTGCCTTTCGCGCCGAACCTGATTTGCAAGCGCCTGGAACCGGCTATACCGACACCCGCGGAACTGACCTGCACGACCATGTGCGCAGTTGCTGCAAGGTTCTGTGCGAAGTATGCGGCACCCAAGGCGATCCCGAGAAGGTCGCCATGGCCATCATGTCGCTACTGGAAGGGTTATGGACCGACTTTCACGCCCACCCCGACGAGTTCAGCAGGGAAAATGCGGTAGAAATCTGCCGGACCACTGCCCGCGCATTCTTTCCCGGATACTTCTGAACAGAAAGCGCGGGCGGGCCGCCTTTTTTTGCAAAAGGGGGCAGTACAAGCGAGATTATGAGCTGCAATATGGATATCCAAACGCCTATCTTAACGCCAAAACTCCATCATCCAAAACTTCAAAATGTCCGCTTTGGCGAAGTCGCACCGCCGAAACCCCGTGGGCGTTGGATGCCCAGTTTGGCCGAAGCCACTTCGGCCAATAGCGGCTTTTCGCGCTTCCTATCCTTTCCTATCTCGCGCAGCATTCGGTAATTTGGGCTCCCTGCCGTCATCTGAGTCTTTCAGTCGGTTACTTCCTGCTTGAAGGGCCGGTTTCGAGCCAATCTCATGGTCTTGTTCCCACCCACAGCAAATCCTCAGCCGCCGACTCAGTCGATGTGCGACACGGTCGCAAACCGCATATACCAGCCTCTTGAGTGTGAAGACCGACCGGCAGGTCTGTCCGCGGAGCCGCCCTTCCCGAATGCACGTTCGAGATCCTGCCCAAGCAGGCAGACCGGGACAAGGGCCACGCGCACTGATCCCTTTCAGGTGAAACAGACAGAAAATCCCGCCGGTTCTCCGGCGGGGTTTTTCTTTGCTGGGTGTGGCCTGGTAGTGCAATTTGGCGGTTGGCAGCCCAGGACCCAAATCCCCAATGAAGGGTCAAAGGGTCGACCCGAGGCTATGACCCTAGCGCGTCCTTCGCCCGGTGACGATTGACAGCCCGACCCCCGACAGAACCAATATGACCCCGGTCATGAACAAGGGGCCCATACGGTCGCCAAACATGACTGCCGAGGCGCCGACGCCGAATACCGGTTGCAGGAATTGCACACTGGCCGCCACACGGGCCGGAACGGTGCGCAGGAGCCATAGCCAGAGAAACAGGCCGACAGCCGACACGAGCAGGCCAAGATAGATTGCCGCGGCGATGGAGACAGCTGTCACGTTGAAGGGGGTGGTCGCAACTTCCCACGCCGTGAATGGCAGGAGGGCGAGGAATCCGGCCAGCGTGCTCCAGATCACGACCGTGACGGTGCCGTGGCGCGCCGCCAATTCGACGCTCCAGACATAGTACAGGGCTATGGCCACTGCCGACAGCAGAACGAGCGCCACGCCTGTCATGGTCGTTTGCGCCGCAGCACCCACACCGTCATTTTGACCGAACGCCACCAGTGCGACACCCGCGAAGGCTGCTACCAGCCCGAACTGCTGCACCATGTTGACCGGCTGGCCAAGCCGCAGTGCCGCGAGGATAACGACAAAGACCGGGATGGTAGCAGAAACGATGGTGCTGACCGAAGCAGAGGTTCCGTCGACGCCGAAGGATTGCGACAGGTTGCCGATCCCGATCCCGACGAACCCGAGCGCCGCGACTTTCGGCAGGGCGGTGAGCGGAATCCTGTGCCGCCCGATGGCGAAGAGAAACAGGAATGGTACGGCGAAGGCGAAGCGCAATGCGGTGAACGCTATTGGCGGCATGGTGTCGAGGCCCAGCTTGGTGATCGGGATCGACAGGCCCCAGAGCACCGCCAGAAGCAACATCCCCCCGACGCTGAGGGGCGAAAGACGGTCGACGAGGGACGCAAGCGGCAGTGCGGGCGTTTCCGGGGTGGTGATCGTCATGTTAGTTTCTTGAAAAAGATTGCTCTCAGATCACTTATTGAATGCGAAGGCTGATGCTGACAAACGAATTGTTTGACGTCTATGATTGAAGGAAATGCAATCATGAGACCGCCATGCCCGTCCGACCCCCACCCTTGCAGACCCTGCGTGCCTTTGAAGCCGCAGGTCGTCTGTTGAGCATGGCGCTGGCGGCGCAGGAGTTGAACCTTACTCCCGGCGCGATCAGCCGACAGATCCAGTCGTTGGAAGACGATCTGAACGTCGCGCTGTTCCGGCGCATGACGCGGCGCATTGCTTTGACCGAGGAAGGAGCGGCGTTCCATCAGGTGGTCAGCCGGGCGCTGGCGGACCTTATCCGCGAAGCAGAACGCTTGCGCACACGGGACGACGCCCCGCGGCTGACGATTAGCACGAGTGTCTCTTTTGCCAGCAAGTGGTTCGCCCCGCGCCTGCACCGGCTGATGGCGCGGCTGCCGGATGTTGATATCCGGCTTGAAGTCAGCGACGTGAATATCGATCTGTCCGACGGCCGTGTGGATGCCGCGCTGCGCTATGGCACCGGAAACTATCCGGGCACCGCGACAGAGAGGATTCTCGACGAGACCATGAGCCCGGTCTGCAGCCCCGACTATCGGGCGCGCATGGGCGGGCTTTCGATCCCGGCGGATCTGCTCGGTTGCACGTTGCTGAACGAGAGCCGCGTTCTGCACGACGATAGCAGTCTGCCAAATTGGGAACGTTGGTTTGCCGCCGCCGGGGTCGAGGGCGCTCGTGGTCGGGGACCGACATTGAGTCACGGCAGCCTCACCATTGAGGCGGCGCTGCGTGGCGAGGGGGTCGCACTTGGGCGGAGCGTGCTGGTTTCCGAGGACGTCTCTGCCGGCCGGCTGGTGAAACTGTTCCCACAAATCAGCTTGCCGGCCGGGAGAGGTTACGACCTTGTGCATCGGCAAGGCGAAGAGGATGATCCAGGGCTCTCTGCCTTGCGTGAATGGCTGATGGCGGAAGTGGCGGCATCACTTTTGAGCGCACCGTAGCAACCGATCAAATATGCGCCTCGTGCATGTCCACAATATCCGGGCTCTGCTTTGTCAGGCTGGTCATCTCCGGAACACGGTCGCGGTTCTGCCCGCGCTGAAAGGCCGGCCTTTGCGGGCGGCCTTCCTTTGTTGGTCGCGTGCGGTGCCAGCGTCAGAGCGACTGTCGCTCTTGCACCAGCCCCTTGAAGATTGCCCAGCAGATCAGAAGCAGGATCACGGTAAAGGGCAGACCGGTCGAGATGACCATGGCCTGCAAGGCCCCCAGACCGCCGCCGATCAGCAGCGCGATGGCAACCAGGCCCTCGAACGTGCACCAGAACACCCGTTGGGGGATCGGGGCGTCGATCTTGCCGCCAGCGGTGATCGTGTCGATCACCAGCGAGCCGGAATCGGACGAGGTGACAAAGAACACGATGACCAGCACGATGCCAATGACCGAGGTGATCCCCGCCATCGGCAGGCTTCCCAGCATCGCGAACAGTGACAACGGCGGGTTATAGCTGTCGATCACCTGGGCCTTGACGGCGCTGCCGGCCGGGTCGGCGATGACCTGTTCGATTGCCGCGCCGCCGAATACCGCCATCCAGAACATGCAGACAAAGGACGGGATCAGCAGCACGCAGATCACGAATTCGCGTACCGTGCGGCCACGGCTGACGCGGGCGATGAACATGCCGACAAACGGCGACCACGAAATCCACCATGCCCAGTAGAAGGCTGTCCAGCCCTGCAGGTATCCGGTGTCTTCGCGCCCGTGCGGGTTAGACAGCGGGATGACCTCCTGGAAATATGCCACGACGCCCTTGCCGAACTCGGACACGATCGACCCCACTCCGGCGGCGAACAGCACGAACAGCAACAGCAGAAGCGCGATGACCATGTTGATCTCGGAGAGCACCTTGACGCCGCCGTCGAGGCCGCGAAGCACCGAGCCAAGGGCGACGAGCGTGATCACGATGATCAGGATCACCTGAACCGTCACGCTGTTGGGGAAACCGAACACGTATTCGAGCCCGGCATTGGCCTGTTGCGCGCCGAAGCCGAGGGATGTGGCGAGACCAAAGAGCGTGGCAAACACCGCAAGCGTGTCGATGATATGCCCCACCCAGCCCCAGACGCGTTCTCCGAAGATCGGATAGAAGGCCGACCGGATCGTCAGCGGCAGGCCCTTGTTATAGGTGAACAGCGCCAGCGCAAGTGCAACCACCGCGTAGATCGCCCAGGGGTGCAGCGCCCAGTGATAGGAGGTCGCCGCAAGCGCCATGCGCCGCGCGGCCTCGACATTTTCCGGGATCAGGACGCCATTTTCGTCGAAGGGGCGCACGACCCCAAGCGGTTCGTCACCCCAGGGAGTGCCGAAATAATAGACCGGCTCCAGCACTCCGAAGAACATCAGGCCGATCCCCATGCCGGCGGCAAAGAGCATCGCGAACCAGCCCGGATAGCCATAATCCGGTGTTGCGTCCTTGCCGCCAAGGCGGACCGAGCCATAAGGCGTCACGATCAGCATCAGGCAGAACAGCACGAAGATATTGGCCGACCACAGGAAAAACCAATCGAAGGTCGAGGTCAGCGCAGGCCGCAGCCAGCCGAAAAATTCGCCCGCCTGGGTCGGTGCCACCAACGCGTAGGCCACGAAGGCCACGATGGACAGGCCCGAAATCAGGAATACCGGGTTGTGAATGTCGAGCCCGATCGGCCCGATTGTCGTTTCAATGTTGTCCTGACCGATTTCATAATCGGTCTCGATGATGTGGGATGACCCTTCGGGTGCGGGAATCCCTTGATTGGCGCTTTCGTCGGTCATGTGCGACCTCCCATGTTCCTTTCGTTTCGTGACCGGGTCATGCCGCTCAAGCGCGTATGACCATCACGGAGCATTTTGCGTGCTCGGCCAGCTTTCCGCCGTTCGACGGCCAGATATAGTCGATGACGTTCGGCACGTGGCTGGCCATGACGACAAGGTCGGACCCCGTGTCGTCGATGGCCCGGATCAGTGCGTCATCCACGTCGATGGCAGGATCATGCGAAACAACCGGGTGCGCGGCGACGGCGATGCCGTGCTTGTCGGCCTGGCCTTGCGCAAAGGCTGTCAGCTTTTGCCCGAACTCTGCGGGATTATGCGCAACAGAGCTTGGCGCCGAGGACGTCACGCCGACATAAGAAATGGGCACGTTGTAATGTTTGGCGAGATCAGCGGCGCAATCCAGTGCGGGCGCCAACCCCTCGATATGCGCCAGATCCACCGGCGCCATAATTCGCTTGAACAAGTCTTCCTCTCCCTTCTGCGCGGGTCGGGTGAGACCTTGGCTTTTGAAAACGGCGCCCGCGCGTCATCTGCCAAATTCGGCGGTTTTGTGGCCCACCGATTCCCCAAGCATAGAACAACTTGGGCGGGTCTGACAAAAACCGGCCCCCCGAGCCGGGTTCAAGGCAGACATGGACGGGCTGTTTGTGCGAGCCGATACGCCGGATACCTGATTGATATCGCGACAATATATTCGCGTTTCCCGGTCGGGCCGGGATCAGGCTTACATCCGGGTCGCCGGCTGATTGTGTAAACCCTTTGTTTGCTCTCTGTCGATATCAGTCCTGCGCAGGCTGGTCGTGACGGCAGAAAATCGCGATGCCGTCCTACGGGGTTTCGCTGTGCGCAGGGTTTTGGCAGGCGCACATGAAATAGCCAGAGAGGCGAAAATCGGGTATTCTGCCCTTGGCCGCATGCTTCGTTCAGGAGGTTTGCTCATGCCCGAGATTGATTTTTGGTATTCCATTGGAAGTACATACACATTTCTGACGGTGACCCGCCTGCCGGAGTGGTGCCGGGAACACGATGCCACGGTTCGATGGCGTCCGTTCAATGTGCGCAAGGTCATGACCGATCAGCAGAACGTGCCTTTTGCGGGTAAACCGGCCAAATCGGCCTACATGTGGCGCGATATCGAGCGCAGGACCGCCAAGTACGGCCTGCATGCGCACCTGCCCGCCCCCTACCCGATCTCGGATCTGGCGCTGGCCAATCAGGTCGCGCTTTTGGGCATGTCCGAGGGCTGGGGCGAGCGGTTCACCGAAAACCTCTATCGCATCTGGTTCGAGGACGGCGTGGAGGCGGGAAGCGAGGCCGCGCTGTCTGAGGCGCTGTACCGTTGCGATCAGGACCCGATGCCGGTTCTGGCGCGAGCGCGCGCACCGGAGGCGGTCGCGGCGCTGGACCGGGAAACCGAAACAGCCGTTTCGCAGGGCGTGTTCGGCGCGCCAAGCTTTGTTGTACGGGGCGAGCTGTTCTGGGGCGACGACCGTCTGGACGACGCGTTTTCCTGGGCGCGGGTGGGTCACGTGACCTGATCCCCGGCGCGCAGGATTGCCCTCGACTGGCGGGCTTGAAATGCTATTTCTTATGTATGCCTTATCGCTGGAAACAGAACTCGGAATCGGTGCAGGAGCTGCATCTGTGGCCGCATAATTCACTGCCGCCGCGCGGTGCGATCGCGATCGTCCTGAGCATCTTTGCGATGGGGCTGATCCCTTTGCTGGCGGTTCTGGGGTCGGTTCTGTTGTGGGGATTGCTGCCGTTCACACTGTTGGTGGTGCTGGGGCTGTGGCTGGCGCTGGAAGTGAACTATCGGCAGCGGCGCATGCTGGAAGTGCTGACCCTGACGCCCAGCCTGGCCCGGCTGGTGCGGCACAATCCGCGCGGGCGGGCGCAGGAATGGCATTGCAACCGCTATTGGGCGCGCCCCGAGATGCACCGGCACGGCGGACCGGTGCCGAACTATGTCACCCTGAAAGGCGGCGGGCGCGAGGTGGAAATCGGCGCGTTTCTGTCCGAGGACGAACGCGTCGCGCTGTACGACGATCTGCTGGTGAAACTGAGCAGCGACCGGGGCTGAGCCTGCCCCGGAACAAGCCGGTCGTCAGCAATCGCCGTTCGAGGCGCAGAGCTGGTCCTTGACCATGGGGCCGACCTTGCCGAAATCCATCTGGCCGGTATAGCGCGCCTTGAGCTCGCCCATGACCTTGCCCATGTCGCGGATCGAACCCGCGCCGGTGGCGGTGATCGCGGCATTGATGGCCTGTGTCACCTCGTCATCGTCCAGCTGCTTGGGCAGGAATTCCTCGATCACCTCGATTTCCTGGCGCTCGCGCTCGGCCAGATCCAGTCGCCCGCCCTCTTCATAGGCGCGCGCGCTTTCCTTGCGCTGCTTGGTCATTTTCCCAAGGATTTCAAGCACGTCCGCGTCACCACATCCCTGCGCCTCGTCATTGCCCGAGCCGCGCGTGGCGATATCCCTGTCCTTGATTGCCGCGTTGATCAGACGAAGCGTCGACAATCGGTCAGTCGCCTTGTCCTTCATTGCCTGCTTAAGGGCCGTGTTCACCCTTGATCGCATATCCATATGTTCTGCCCATCCCCATGGATCCGGAACTCTGACCATATAGAAACAGAATGAATGAGACAACAGGGGGTGAATACAGCTAAGCCATTGAAATCTATGAATACCGCAAAAATTGAACGGACTTGACCCGACGGCGCAACACCCTTAGGTATGCGCCGATTTACCCAGCAGGAGAGTCGCGCCATGGCCCAGAACGCCACGCCCAAGCCCACCGCATGTCTGGCACTGGCCGATGGAACGCTGTTTTACGGGCACGGGTTCGGAGCGACAGGCCAGACCGTGGCCGAGCTGTGCTTCAACACGGCCATGACCGGCTATCAGGAGATCATGACCGACCCGTCTTATGCCGGGCAGATCGTGACCTTTACCTTTCCGCATATCGGCAATGTCGGCGTGAACTCCGAGGATGACGAGACCGGCGATCCGGTGGCCGAAGGGATGGTGGTGAAATGGGACCCGACCGAGGCGTCGAACTGGCGCGCGGCAGAAGAGCTCAAGACATGGCTGGAGCGCCGGGGCCGGATCGCCATCGGTGGCGTCGACACCCGCCGCCTGACCCGCGCGATCCGCCAGCAGGGCGCGCCGCATGTGGCGCTGGCGCATGATCCCGACGGTCAGTTCGATATCTCGGCGCTGATCGCTGCCGCGCGCGGTTTTGCCGGGCTGGAAGGCATGGACCTGGCCAAGAAGGTCACCTGCGCCCAAAGCTATCGCTGGGACGAGATGCGCTGGGCCTGGCCCGATGGCTATTCCCGTCAGGAAGCGCCCAAGCACAAGGTCGTGGCGCTGGATTACGGTGCAAAGCGCAATATCCTGCGCTGTCTGGCCTCGGCCGGGTGCGACGTCACCGTTCTGCCCGCCACCGCCACCGCGGCGGAGGTTCTGGCGCATGATCCAGACGGCGTGTTCCTGTCGAACGGCCCCGGCGACCCGGCAGCGACCGGCGAATACGCAGTGCCGATGATCAAGCAGATCCTGGACACCACCGATCTGCCGGTGTTCGGCATCTGTCTGGGCCATCAGATGCTGGCGCTGGCGCTGGGCGGCCAGACCATAAAGATGAACCACGGCCATCATGGCGCCAACCATCCGGTCAAGGATCTGGAAACCGGCAAGGTCGAGATCACCTCGATGAACCACGGCTTTGCGGTGGATGCGCAGACCCTGCCCGAGGGCGTGGTCGAAACCCATCGGTCGCTGTTCGACGGTTCGAACTGCGGTATCCGCATGGCGGAGCGGCCTGTTTATTCGGTGCAGTACCACCCCGAAGCCTCGCCCGGTCCGCAGGACAGTTTTTACCTGTTCGAGCGCTTCGCCACCGCCATGACTGCCCGCAAGACCGCAGAATAAGCGCGAGCGAAAACAAGCTTAACCGCGCATTAACCTTGTTCCTTCAACCCTGATGCCTGACGCCTGCATCGGGGTTGAGGAATGAGTGAACAGAACCTGCAAAGATTGTCGGAGGCGCTTCCCGTCGCCGGGACGCGGGCAAGGCAGCCGCTGGGCCGGTATCTGGTCGAAGGCGGCGCAATCACCGAAAGCCAGCTTGTTCATGCCCTGACGCTTCAGGAACGGCTGGACGCCCCCATCGGGGAAATCCTGATTGCCGAGGGTTTTGCGGAAACGCGCGATGTTCTGGCGGCGCTGTCAACGCAATATGGTCTGCAGGTCGCAGCGCTGGATGCGCCCGCCCCCACTGCTGCGCTTTGTGCGCTGATGCCCACCGAGTTCTGGCTGGAATACAATCTGGTTCCGTGGATGCGGCTGGGTCCGCTGGTACTGGTCGCGACGGCGCGCCCGGACCTGTTTGACGCGCCACGCGCCCGGCTGGCGGCGGCGGGTGTGACGGCGATCCCGGTTCTGGCCTGGAGAGATGAGATCGACCGCGCCATTGCGCGCCAGTTCGCGGACAGTCTGGCCAAGGCGGCGGAAACGCGCGTCGAACCTGCGCAAAGCTGCCGCAACTGGGATGCCGTTTCGAGATTGCCATCTGTCCTGGTCGCGCTTTTGCTGGTCGCCGTCATGGTGGCGTCGCCGCTGCCCGCATTCGCCGCCTTGACAGTAGCGGCGGTTGTGACGCTGGCCCTGTTCACCGCGCTGCGCGTGGTAGGTATTCTGGGGCAATTGGCCGGGCACGCGCTGGTGAACGCGCCGGAGCCTACAGGCCACAGGCCCGGCCCCGAATCCCGGCTGCCGCGCGTGTCGGTTCTGGTGCCGCTGTACAAGGAGCGTGAAATCGTCGGCGACCTGATCCCGCGCCTGAACCGGCTGACCTATCCCAAGGCCCTGCTGGATGTCATTCTGGTGCTGGAGGAAAAGGACCGGATCACCCGGGACACACTGGCACAGGCACAGCTGCCGCCGTGGATGCGGGTGATCGAGGTGCCCGACAGCCACGGCCTGACCACCAAGCCGCGCGCGATGAATTATGCGCTGGATTTCTGCCGAGGCGATATCGTGGGGGTCTGGGATGCCGAGGACGCGCCGGTCGCGGACCAGATCGAGCATGTGGTGGCCCGCTTTGCGCAGGCGCCCGAGGATGTGGTGTGCCTGCAGGGGATACTGGATTACTATAATCCGCGCACCAATTGGCGGTCACGTTGTTTCACCATCGAGTATTGCAGCTGGTTCCGGGTTGTCCTGCCTGGCATGGCGCGATTTGGGCTGGTGATCCCACTGGGCGGCACCACGCTGTTTTTTCGCCGCAAGGCACTGGAGGCGCTGGGCGGCTGGGACGCGCATAACGTGACCGAGGATGCCGATCTGGGCGTCCGGCTGTGCCGCGCCGGATACCGGACCGAAGTGTTCGACACGGTGACCTATGAAGAGGCCAATTTCCGCCTCTGGCCTTGGGTTCGCCAACGTTCGCGCTGGCTGAAAGGGTTCATGGTGACCTATCTTGTGCACATGCGCGCGCCGCGCAAGCTGTTGGGCGAGCTCGGGTTGAAACGGTTTCTGGGGGTTCAGGCGTTTTTTCTGGGCACGGTGGGTCAGTTCCTGCTGGCGCCGGTTCTGTGGTCGTTCTGGCTGATGCTGTTCGGGCTGCCGCATCCGCTGGCCGGGGTGTTTCCCGCAGGCATCATCACCGCCATGATCGGGTTCTTCATCTTTGCCGAAGCCGTCACCCTGATTGTCGGACTGACCGCCGTGTCATCCGAGCGCCGACGGTTCCTGATGCCGTGGGTACCGACGATGGTGTTGTATTTCCCGTTCGGCGTCATCGCCGCATACAAGGCGCTGTGGGAACTGGCGATCAAGCCCTATTTCTGGGACAAGACCCAGCACGGACAAGCCGGAGAGGAATGCGTGCCCGGTTGAGACCTATTGACGCTCGCGCTTGTCGGCGTCCTGCTTGAGCCGGGTCATGAAGGCGATGGAGATATGTTCCTTGAGCGCCAGCTGCGCCGCATCCTCGTCGCGCGCGGCAATCGCCTCGACAATGCCCTTGTGTTCGCTTTGCGCCACCTCGCCGCGCCCTTGCGCGGCCAGCGACGTGGTGGCCATCAACGCCATGGTGCGATGCACCAGGTCCAGTTGCTGCACCAGATAGCGATTGTGCGAGGCCAGGTGGATCTGTACGTGAAACCTCCGGTTCGCCCGTGACAGCGCCGAAGGGTCGTTGACCAGCGCGTCATCCTCCTGAACCATGTCGCGCAGCACCCGGATCTCTTCGTCGGTGGCATGCTTGGCGGCAAGGCGCGCGGCCAGCCCCTCGAGCTCGCGGCGCACCACGTAAAGCTCGGCCATCTGATTGTGATCCAGCGAGGCCACGATCAGCGAGCGCCCGTCGCGTTCCAGCAGTGATTGGGTTTCCAGCCGTTGCAGGGCTTCGCGAATGGGCGTGCGTGACACACCGAACCGGTCGGCCAGTTCGCTTTCGACCAGACGGTCACCGGGTTTGTAGATGCCTACGTCGATCGCTTCGAGGATCAGGCTGTAGGCGTCGGTGTTGGACTGGCGGCTCTGGCTCATGGTGTCATCTGGCTCCCTGTTCGGACCTGTCTATCCGCCGGGTGTGCCTGCAATCAAGATTGAAATCCGACCATGTCCAGCCTAAACCGGCACGCATGGTGAAGCCTGCATTCTCTCATGTCACGCAATGGGTGTTCGATCTGGACAACACCCTTTATCCGCCGCACATGCGCCTGTTCGACCAGATCGAGGTGCTGATGACGCAATATGTCATGGATGCGCTGAGGGTGGACCGGGCCGAGGCAGACCGGCTGCGGTCGCAATACTGGCGGCAATACGGCACCACGCTGGCCGGTCTGATGGCGGAACATGACCTGGACCCCGATCCTTATCTGGTTGCGGTGCATCAGGTCGACATGAGCCATATGGAGGCGGATACCGCCCTTGCAAACCATATCCGGTCGCTGCCGGGGCGCCGGATCGTCTATACCAACGGCAGCGCGCCCTATGCCGAACGGGTGCTGGCGGCGCGCGGGCTGAGCGGGCTGTTCGACGCGATCTATGGCGTCGAACATGCCGGATACCGGCCCAAGCCCGAGCGGGCGGCGTTCGAGGCGATATTCGCCCGTGCCGGCATCGACGCCGCGCAGGCCGCGATGTTCGAGGATGACGCCCGAAACCTGGCCGCGCCGCACGAGATGGGGATGCGCACGGTACATGTGGCGCCCGAGCATCATCCGGCAGATCATATCCATCATCACACCGCCGATCTGACCGCGTTCCTGTCGCGGCTGGTCTGAGACACGCGCACGGGACAGGATGTCACTTGGCACCGGGTTGCGAAACCGCCTAGGGTCCGGCCGGAACGGAGATTTTGCCATGAAGACCAGCTGTGACATCCTGATTTCCGGTGGCGGCATCGCCGGGCTGACGGCGGCGGCCGCATTTGGTGCCGCCGGATTCGATGTGGTCTGCGTCGACCCTGCCCTGCCGGTGACAGAGCGCGACGCCGAAGGGTCGGACCTGCGCACCACGGCGTTTCTGCAGCCCGCGCGCGGCCTGCTGGAGCAATGCGGGCTTTGGGCGCGACTGGCCGAGCATGCCGCGCCGCTGCAAATCATGCGCATCGTCGACGCCGGCGGCGAGGTGCCCGAACCCCGCGTGGTCCGGGATTTCAATGCTGCCGACATCTCGGACCAGCCATTCGGGTGGAACCTGCCCAACTGGCTGCTCAGGCGCGAGATGTTGGCCCGGTTGACCGAATTGCCAAATGTCGATTTCCGCCCCGGAACCGCAACCACCAGCCTGTTCACCCGGATGGCTGAGGCCCGTGTCGGCCTGAGCGATGGCGCCCGCGTGACATGCAAGCTGGTGCTTGCGGCAGACGGGCGCAACTCGCCCATGCGCGAGGCGGCGGGCATTGGCGTTCACACCACCCGCTATGGTCAGAAGGCGCTGGCCTTTGCGGTGACCCACACTATCCCGCACGACAATGTCTCGACCGAGATCCACCGCTCGGGCGGGCCGTTCACGCTGGTGCCGCTGCCGGACTGGCAGAGCCAGCCGTCATCGGCGATCGTCTGGATGGAACGGGGACCAAAAGCGCTGGACCTGATGCAGATGAAGCCCGAGGCGTTCGAGGCGGCGATGACCGAGCGGTCGTGCGGATTGTTCGGACCGCTGAAACTGGCCTCGCGCCGCACCATCTGGCCCATCATCAGCCAGTCGGCGGAGCGGCTGGCGGGTGAGCGGGTGGCGCTGATGGCCGAAGCCGCGCATGTGGTGCCGCCCATCGGAGCGCAGGGGCTGAACATGTCGCTGGGCGATCTGCGGTCGCTGCTGGATCTGGCGCAGGCGCGGCCCGAGGGATTGGGCGACGCGGACATGCTGGAGGCCTATCACAAGGCGCGGCACAACGAGATCGCGGCGAGAGTCAGGGGGATCGACCTGCTGAACCGCGCCTCGATGATGGAAGCGCGCCCCTTGCGGGATGCGCGGGCGCTGGGGCTGAGCGCGCTTTACTCGCTGGCCCCGGTGCGCAAGACGCTGATGCAGATGGGGCTTGGCGTGCGGTGACGCGCGGGCGGGCCGAAGCCCGCCAGCCGTTCAGAGCACCTGATCCAGAACCCGTTTCAACCGACCGATCGTGCCATCGACGTCATAAAGCTTGTCGAGGCCGAACAGGCCGAGGCGGAAGGTGCTGAACCCCTGCGGTTCATCACATTGCAGCGGCACCCCGGCGGCGATCTGCATGCCCAGCGCGGCGAATTTCCTGCCGTTCTGCACCTCGGGATCGCTGGTATAGCTGACCACCACGCCCGGCGCGCCAAAGCCTTCGGCGGCCACGGACGTGATACCCTTGTCCTTCAGCATCGCCCGCACGCCGTTGCCCAGCGCCCATTGCGCATCGCGCAGCCTGTCGAAACCGTATTCGCGGGTTTCGGCCATGGTGTCGCGGAAGGCGCGCAGCGCATCCGTGGGCATGGTGGCGTGATAGGCATGCCCGCCGCCCTCGTAGGCTTTCATGATGTCGCGCCATTTCCTGAGGTCGATGGCGAAACTGTCCGAGGTGGTCTCGGCCAACCGGGTCTCGGCCCGTTCCGACAGCATCACGAGACCGGCACAGGGCGAGGCGCTCCAGCCCTTTTGCGGGGCCGAGATCAGGACATCGACGCCGGTAGCCTTCATGTCGACCCAGACGCAGCCCGAGGCGATGCAATCCAGCACCATCAGCGCGCCGACCTCGTGCGCCGCGGCCGCCATGGCGGTGATGTAGTCATCCGGAAGAATCACCCCGGCGGCGGTTTCCACATGCGGGGCAAAGACGATATCCGGCTTTTGCTCGCGGATGGTGGCCACGACCTCTTCAATCGGTGCGGGGGCAAAGGGAGACGGTGTGGCGTTGCCGGTCTGACGCGCCTTCATCACCGTCGTGCTGGCGGTGAGGCCACCGGTTTCGAAAATCTGGCTCCAGCGATAGGAGAACCAGCCGTTGCGCACCACCAGAACGTTGGCACCGCGCGCGAACTGCCGGGCCACCGCCTCCATCCCATAGGTGCCACCGCCGGGGATCACCGCGACGGCATCGGCATTGTAGACGTCGCGCAGCATGGCCGAAATGTCCCGCATGACCTGCTGAAAGGTCGCGGACATGTGATTCAGGGAGCGGTCGGTGAAAACCACGGAGAATTCTTCGAGACCTTCGGGGTCAACGGTATCAAGCAGCGCGGGCATGTTCTGTCCTTTCTGACGCGGTCCCCCTTTTCTGACCTCGGCCTGACGACAGGTAAAGCAGGAATTCGTCAGAAAACCGCGATTATCGACACCTGGGGCGATTTCACGGTCACCACAATTTGATAACCGCCTGATGGCAAAGAAATATTAACGTTTGATAACGAGAGATTACAGAAATGGCACCATACAGTGTCACCATGCCTTTACACTTAGACGTGTTTCTGAACAGATGTATGCAGCCAGAACATGAATGTACGGAGTTACCAGTGACGGCGCAAAAACGCATTAGTTTTCAACTTATTAGAGATGAAGTTAAACGCAGGATTGAATATCGCATTTGGCCGCAGGGGGCGATCCTGCCGACGGAAGCGGAACTGGCCGAAGAGTTCGGCTGCGCCCGGGCAACCGTCAACCGCGCATTGCGGGAACTGGCCGAACTGGGGTTTGTCGAGCGCAAGCGAAAAAGCGGCACAAGGGTCAAGCGATCACCCGCGAAACAGGCCCGGCTGGAAATCGCGCTGGCCCGCCAGACGGTCGAAGATCGAAATTCCCAATACCGATATGCGCTGGTGGAGAGGAAAGTGCTGACCAGCCCCGCCTGGCTGGCCTCGCAACTGGGCTTGCCCAATGATGCCCCGGTGCTGCACCTGTTGTGCATGCATTACGCCGACAACCGCCCGTTTCAACTGGAAGAACGCTGGATCAACATCGCGGCGGTGCCCGATGTGGAACAGGCCGATTTCAGCCGCTCCGGCCCGCATGAGTGGTTGCTGAACGCCGCCCCGTTTGCCGAGGCGACTGTCACCTTTTCCGCCATCGGAACCGACGGGCACCTTGCCGAATTCATGGGCACCACGCCCGGCGCACCGGTGCTGCAGACCGAGCGCATGACCTGGCTGAACGGCACGCCGGTGACCTTTGCCCGGATGACCCATCATCCCGGGTTCAGGATCAGCAGCCAGTATTGAGGCCATCTATCCGATCGGTCCGGGCAGCCGCTCCTCGCTCAGCAGGACGTTGGCCTCGACATCGCCGGCGCCGGGCAGCGTCATGATCCGCCGCCGCAGGACGCGTTCGAAATCCGACAGGTCCCGCGCCACGACGCGCAGGCGATAGTCGTAGAGCCCCAGCACATGCTCCACGGTCTGCACTTCGGGGATGGCGCTGACGGCGCGTTCGAAATCTTCCAGGCTGACCTGCCCCTTGCGCGCCAGTTTGACACCCAGAAACACCGTCACGCCGAATCCCAGCGCCTCGGCGTTCAGGCGCAGACGGCGGCCCTTGATCACCCCCGCCTCTTCCAGCCGCCTGATCCGCCGCCATGTGGCGGGTTGCGACAGGCCAAGGCGGCGGCCCAGCGCGCCAGCACTTTGGGTGGCGTCCTGGGCCAGCGCCCGCAGCAGCTTGCGGTCGATTTCGTCCAGCTCGATCATACCGGCAGCACCTCGTCACGCTTTACCCGAGCGATATGCATCAGCGCCTCGATATCGGCGATATGCGGCAGGGTCAGGATGCGGTCGCGATAGAGTTGCTGATAATGGGGCATGTCGCGGGCGATCACTGACAGGCGCACATCGACCCGGCCCAGAAAGGTCTGGATCTCGATCGCCTCGGGTACCTGCCGCGCCGCTGCGATGAACTCGTCAAAGGCGCGTGGCTGGGTCTTGTCGAGCGTGACGCGCAAGCTGACCTCGACCGCATAGCCCAGCGCCCGCCAGTCGATCACCGCCTCCTGCCCCTCGATGATCCCCGCCGCCTGCATCTTTTCGATCCGCCGCCAGCACACGCCCGAAGTGATGCGGCTGCGCTCGGCCAGTTCGGCGGTCGAGAGGCTTGGATCGGCCTGATAATGGCGCAGAATCCGGCGGTCGATATCGTCAAGCATGTATCTTTCGCAATCTCGTGTTTTGACGAATAGTTCTTCGCCTTTTTCACAATTACTCAATCCCAGCGCTCTCGCCAATACCCGAAACTGGCGGTAAAAGCGCAGCAATCGAAACAGAAAGGACCGGCATCATGCGCGTCTATTACGATCGCGATTGCGACATCAACCTGATCAAGGACAAGAAAGTGGCCATCCTGGGCTATGGCAGCCAGGGCCACGCCCATGCGCTGAACCTGCGCGACTCGGGCGCCAAGAACCTGGTCGTCGCGCTGCGCGAAGGCTCGGCATCCGCCAAGAAGGCCGAAGCCGAAGGTCTGCAGGTGATGGGCATCGCCGAAGCGGCGGCCTGGTGCGACGTCATCATGTTCACCATGCCCGACGAACTGCAGGCCGAGACCTACAAGAAATACGTGCATGACAACATCCGTCCGGGTGCCGCCATCGCGTTTGCCCACGGCCTGAACGTGCATTTCGGCCTGATCGAGCCGAAAGAGGGCGTGGACGTCATCATGATGGCGCCCAAGGGCCCCGGCCACACCGTGCGCGGCGAATATGTCAAGGGCGGCGGCGTGCCCTGTCTGGTTGCGGTTCACACCGACGCCACCGGCAAGGCGCTGGAAACCGGCCTGTCCTATTGCTCCGCCATCGGCGGCGGCCGCTCGGGCATCATCGAGACAAACTTCCGCGAGGAATGCGAAACCGACCTGTTCGGCGAACAGGCGGTTCTGTGCGGTGGTCTGGTCGAACTGATCCGCTGCGGTTTCGAGACGCTGGTCGAGGCGGGCTATGCCCCCGAGATGGCCTATTTCGAATGTCTGCACGAAGTGAAGCTGATCGTCGACCTGATCTATGAAGGCGGCATTGCCAACATGGATTACTCGATCTCGAACACCGCCGAATACGGCCAGTATGTCACCGGCCCGCGCATCCTGCCCTATGAGCAGACCAAGAAGGCCATGAAAGAAGTTCTGAACGACATCCAGCAGGGCAAGTTCGTCCGCGATTTCATGCTGGAGAATGCGGTTGGCCAGCCGACGATCAAGGCATCGCGCCGGGCCAATGACGAGCATCAGATCGAACAGGTCGGCGAAAAGCTGCGCGGCATGATGCCGTGGATCTCGGCCGGCAAGATGGTCGACAAGTCGAAGAACTGATCACGGTTCCAACGCAAGACAAAGGGCGCCCAGCGGCGCCCTTTTTTGTTTCCGGGCGAGATGAAATCCGTTGACATGGGATTGCGGCGCCTGTCTGGTTTCGCTCGAGTATTGAGGGGCCTATGGACCAACGACCTGAGATCACGACGAAAAGCTGGTTGATGGTCGCCACGCTGGGTTTTGTCTGGGGCGGGACGTTCCTGATCATCGAGCTGGTCCTGGAACAGATGACGCCATTCTGGCTGGCGGCCTTTCGCATCGGTTTTGGCGCGGTGCTGAGCCTTGCGGTCTGGCAGGCCCTGGGCGGCAGGCTGTTCCGCGAACCGCTGGGCAGGGAGGGCCTGATTTCCCTGATTGGCATCGCCCTGCTCAATTCGGCCATTCCGTTTTCATTGATCTCGTGGGGGCAGCAATATGTCACCTCGGGCTTTACCGGGGTTTCGATGGCCTCGATCGCGCTGATGGTGGTCCCGCTGGCGCATTTCTTTGTCCCCGGCGAACGGATGACCCTGCGGCGCAGCTTGGGCTTTGTTATCGGTTTTGCCGGGGTGGCGCTGTTGATCGGGTCGCAGGCGTTCGAAAGCTCGGGCGATGTGCGCGAGTTGCCGGGGCGGCTGGCCTGCCTGACGGCTGCGGCCTGTTATGCGGTGGCCTCGATCCTGCTGCGGCGGTTGCCGCCGGTCGATCCGATCGGCCTGTCCACGGTTCTGTTGCTGATTGGCGCGGTGGCGATCGTGCCGATGGCCTGGGCGGTGGACGGGCCACCCGTGCTGCCGGATCAGCGCACGCTGTGGCTGGCGGCGTTTCTGGGTTTGGTGCCGACGGCGGCGGCCAATATCCTGCGGGTGACTGTGGTGCGCACCGCCGGGCCGGTTTTCATGAGCCTGACGAACTATCAGGTGCCGGTCTGGGCTGTTGTTCTGGGGGCCGTATTTCTGGGGGAGCCAATGCCCCCGACCCTGATTTGGGCACTGTTGCTGATCCTGTCGGGGGTCGGCCTCAGCCAGTATGGCGCGCTGAGGCGGCTGTTCGGGCGGTCAGGCTGAGACCGCCCCCGAAACCGCGTTCACCACCGAATCCACCGTTTGCTCCAGCAGGCCCTCGTCTTCGCATTCCGCCATCACGCGGATCAGCGGTTCGGTGCCGGATTTACGGATCAAGAGGCGCCCCTTGCCGTTCAGCGCCCCTTCGGCATCGGCAATTGCACGCTGCACTTCGGGCAGGTCAAGGGGAGTCTGGCCCGCGTCAAAGCGCACGTTTTTCAGAAGCTGCGGCACCGGTGTGAACTGACGTGCCAGTTCCGAGGCGCGACGGCCCGACGCCACCATTTCGGCCAGGAAATGCAGCCCCGCCATCAACCCGTCGCCGGTGGTGGCATAATCGCTCATGACGATATGGCCAGATTGCTCGCCGCCCAGGTTGAAGCCGCCTTCGCGCATCCGCTCGACCACATAGCGGTCGCCCACGGCGGTGCGCTCCAGCCGCAAGCCCTGACTGCCAAGGTGGCGTTCGAGGCCAAGGTTGGACATGACGGTCGCCACAAGCGCGCCGCCGCTGAGTTGGCCCTCGGCGGCCCAGCGTGTGGCGAGCAGCGCCATCAGCTGATCGCCATCGGCCACCGCGCCAGTTTCGTCAATGACGACAACACGGTCGGCATCGCCATCAAGACAAATGCCGACGTCGGCACCATGTGCGACCACCGTTTCGGCGGCGACGCGAGGCTGGGTGGAGCCGCAGCCCAGGTTGATGTTCTTGCCGTCGGGCGCAACCCCCACCGGGATGACATCGGCCCCAAGTTCCCACAACACTTCGGGCGCGGTGCGGTGAGCCGCGCCGTTGGCGCAGTCGATCACCACTTTCAGGCCATCGAGCCGCAGATCCCGCGGCAGCGAGGATTTCACCCGCTCGCCATAGCGGAACCGGGCGTCATCGACCCGGCGCGCGCGGCCGATGTTGTGCGCCTGCGCCGGCCTCACACCTTCTTCGATCAGCCGTTCGATTTCGATTTCAGCCTGATCGGAAAGCTTGAAGCCATCGGGGCCGAAAAACTTGATCCCGTTGTCCTGGGCCGGGTTGTGGCTGGCCGAGATCATCACGCCCAGATCGGCCCGCATCGAGCGGGTCATCAGCCCGACGGCGGGTGTCGGCACCGGCCCCAGCAGCAGCACGTTCATGCCGGTCGAGGTCAGCCCCGCGGTCAGCGCGTTTTCGAACATGTAACCCGACAGGCGGGTATCCTTGCCAATCACGACCCGGTGCACGCCCGAGGCGTCGCGACGGAAATACCGCCCCACCGCCGCGCCCATGCGTAAGGCCAGTTCCGCCGTCATCGGATAGGTATTGGCAGTTCCCCGCACCCCGTCGGTGCCGAACAACTTGCGCATCATGTGCCTCCGTTAGCTGCTGGCGACAGGATTACCGGACTGCGGCCCAAAGGCGCAAGGCCTGCGCGGTTTCCCTGACGTCATGCACGCGGATTATCTGAACCCCCTGCGCCAACCCGGCCAGCGCCACGGCGATAGAACCCGGTGCGCGGGCGTCGGCGCGCGGTTCCTTGCCGATCCGCCCGATGAAGCCCTTGCGGGACACGCCCAACAGGATCGGGCAGCCCAGACCGTGAAACAGGCTGAGATTGCGCAGCAGGGTCAGGTTGTGCGCCTCGGTCTTGCCAAAACCGATCCCCGGATCGACCACGATGTTCGACCGTGAAAGGCCCTGAGCCTCAAGTCGGGAAACCTGAGACTCAAGAAAATCGTACACGTCGAGCAGCACATTGTCATAGTGTGGCTCGTCCTGCATTGTCGCCGGATCGCCCTGCATGTGCATGACACAGACCGGCAGCTGATGCGCGGCGCAATAGGGCGCGAGATCAGGATCGAACACGAAACCCGAAACGTCATTGACGAGCGTGGCCCCCGCCGCAACAGCGGCCTGCGCCACAGCCGTCTTGCGGGTGTCGATCGAGATTGCCGTATCCGTTTCGGCGCGGATGGCCGTGATTATGGGAACGGTGCGGGCGATTTCCTCGGCGATGGCCACGGTCTGCGACCCGGGCCGGGTGGATTCGCCGCCAATATCCAGAAGCGTTGCCCCATGCGCCACCATTTCGAGCGCTGCCGCGCGGGCGGTTTCGACGGTGTCGTGCCGCCCTCCATCGGAAAAACTGTCCGGCGTGGTGTTGATGACCCCCATGATCTGCGGCTGGCCCATACCCAGACCGGCGACCGGGGCACGGGGCGCGATCAGCCGGTCGAGTGCCTGCGCCGGGATCGCGCGCGCCTCGATGACGGACGCGGGGGCGTTTCGGTCAAGTCTTTCGGCATGGGTGAACCACATATCCGTCCCTGCCAGCGGGACGGCCCCATCGGGCTGCGTCTGGCCCTGTTGCACCAGTGGGCGGTAGTAGTCGCTCACAGTTGGGCCTTCTCCACCGGAATCTGGCGCAGGGGCACGCTGGCCTCTTCCGGCAGATTGCCGCCGATCACCAGCATTTCACTGGCTTCGAAGGTTGCCGCAAACCAGGCCGACAGCGCCACGGCATCAGCGCGTTTGGCCGAGGGGCCGTCCACCGCGTCGAGCACGATCTTGGACGGCGCCCAGACGCAGATCTGGCCGTTCTTCATGGCCCAGTCCAGTTCGGTCCGGGTCGAGACGACAACGCAGCGGTGATCGCGCGCTGCCAGAACCCAGGCGTTCTGTTCGATGGCCAGAAGATCGATCCGGCGCTGGGTCATCGCGTGCCCGGTCTGTGGCACCGCAAGTGGCGAAGCCCCGACGCACAGGATCAGCGGGCGCCTGCGATGTTCCAGCTGGTCGATCCATGCCGTCAGGTTGGGCGACGAAATCGCCTCGTTCGACAGGAAGACGAGGCGGGGATGGGGGCGTTCCTCGGCGGCGACGTCATGATGGAGCTTGTCTTTGCCGCGCACGATCTCGACCCCCAATGCGCCGGGGCCACGATCAAGTTTTTCGATGCGGACAAAGGCCCTTACGGCCTGAGGTTCAAGCAGAATGCGTTCCGCTACACGCTCGGCCAGTGTTTCCAGCAGGTTTAGGCGTTCTGCGGACAGCTCATGTGCGATGGCCTCGGTCACCCGATCATAGGACAGGATGCGGTCGACATCGTCATCAATCGGCCCGGTCAGGGGTTTGACCTCGACCACGATATTGAAACAGATGCGCTGGGTGGTGCCGCGCTCGGCCTGAAAGGCGCCAATCTCGACCTCGACGATGTGGTCACGCAACGAGATACGGTCCAGCGGCCCGCGCGGCGCGGTGGCTTCGGAGCGTTCGGACGGGTGCGCAAATGCGAGGCGGATTTCAGAACTCATTGATCTGGCCTTTTTTCGGCTCGATGGACGGGTCCGCCCTAGATAGACGTTGCGGCAGCCTATAACAGCTTCACAAACGCCACACCAGCGACAGAATACGTCGTCAGGAAACCCTGAACCAGCTCATCATACCAGAAGCCGCGTGTCCAAGCATGTGGCAATGCAACAGCCAGTTGCCCGGATTGTCCGCCATCAGCGCGACCTGGCGGGTTTCGCCGGGCGCAACCAGAACCGTATCGCGCCACGGACCCAAAGAACCATCGGGCTGGATCAGGCGGAAATGGTGGCCATGCATATGCATGGCATGGAAAAACGCGGTGTCGTTCACGAACTCGATCCGGTGCGAACTGCCGCGCGCGGCATCAAGGAACGGGTCGGCTGGCCTTGCCGCCTGTCCGTTCAGCGCCCAGAACCGGCCCAGTTCGGCCAGTTCCTGACCTGTCAGATCAACGCCGTCGATCTGCGCGTGATCCAGCCAGCGCATTGCGCCGCCCTGCATCGCCATCCGGTGCAGCGGTGCGTCGTCAAGGCTCAGCCCCTGCCCGACCGAATTGGGCGGCAGCGGAGCCGGTGTGTTGCGGCGGTTCTGAGTGTTCTGACCACGCACGTCGAACCGGGCCAGACCAAAACCCCCGTCCCTTTCGATGCTGACGAGGCTGGCCGTCAGACCGCGTTCGACTGTGACATCGACAAGCAGGTCGACACGCTGCGCCGGGGCCAGCGGGAAGGAGCCGTTGACCCGTTGCGGCTGATCCAGCGGCATACCATCAAGCGCCACGATCCAGCCATCCAGCCCGTCGAGCCCAAGATCGAACACGCGCGCATTGGCCACGTTGATAAGCCGCAGCCGCAGCCGGTCATTGGTGGAAACGTCGAAACCCGGATCGAAACGGCCGTTGACAGTCAGAAGGTTACCGAGGCGCCCGGCATGGCTGAGGTCATGCCCGTTGTCGAAATCCTCGGTAATTTGCGCGGTTTCGGGCGACAGGCGCCAATCGTCCAGCGCCAGTGTCAGGTCCCGGTCGATATCCGGGGCAACCGGTTCGTCAACGATCAGCGGTCCGTGCAGCCCCCTGGCCACCTGCTCGACTGTCTGATTGTGCGCGTGATACCAGTAGGTTCCGGCGTCGGGCACGGTAAAGTCGTAATCGAAGCTTTCGCCGGGCTGGATAGGATCCTGTGTCAGGCCCGGCACCCCATCCATGGCGTTGTCGATGCGGATACCATGCCAGTGAACCGAGGTCGGTTGCGGCAACGAGTTGAGGATACGCCGCTGTACGCGGGCCCCCTGCCTGACCCGGATTTCCGGCCCCGGCGCGGTGCCGTCAAAGCTCCAGATCTGCGTGGGATCATAGCTGTCGGGCGCGATCTGCTGAATTGCCTCGCGCGCTTCGAGAACGGGCAAAGCCGCCCTTGCGCGAACGGGAAACGCCGCCATTGCAGCCGAAGCTGCCAGTACCTGCCGCCGGGTGAGTTTCATCGCGGTCCTCCTGAACCGCAATATAGGCATTTGCGCGCACCCTGCCATCAGGGTTCCAGCGCGGGTGCGTCAATCAGTTGCTGGCAGTGCGGTAGTTGGGCCGGTAGAAAATGTGCACTCCGACGCGCGCGGTTTCCTTGAAGACGCGCGACCAGGACGGGCGGACCGCCTTGGTGTGATAGTGGGTGGCACCATCGGTGATGTCATCGGCCACACCGTCAATCGCCAGACGGGCGACCTTGGCCACACGTTCATAGGCTTCTTTTTCCGCGATCACTTCCTTGTGGCCGTCGCAGGTATAGGTGAACTGGCACTGGTACTTTCGACCTGTCCCCTGACGAATGACACCACACACCGTATCGGGAAACCGCTCGTTCGCCACGCGGTTCAGGATGACCTCGGCGACGGCAAACTGACCCTTGACGCTTTCGCCACGGGCTTCGAAGTACAGAGCCTCGGCCAGGCACTGCCATCTTTCACCACCTGTCGCCTTGGGTCGCTGGTCGAGCCAGTCGCGGGTATAGCTGACCTCGATCGGGTCCGCTTCCTTTTTCGGCTTCAGGAACTTCAGATAGTCGCGAAAACTCTGACCCGGTTGTTCGTTCCGGCTCACCACCTCGGACCCACCGGAATAGACCGGCTCACGTTCCGCATTGGATGTCGTAGGCAACAAAAAGGCGGTCATGACCGCCGCAGCAGCAACAAAACGTATCATTCAGAAAACCTCGCACAGGCACTTAAGCGCCATACCCTCCCCCGGCGGGCGCGAGGAGGCTCATAACCCACTTGATGGCGAAGGTCCAGTTCAGGGAAAAACGCAAGTGGAATCTTGCCCATTCAAGCAAAATTCTGTGACCCAGAGTCCACGTTTCCCCCACTAAACCTGGTGTATTATGCGCCTGTCAACCCCCAAGTTTGGAGGATATCGCCAGTTGAGCGGCTGCCAGCCGAGCGACCGGCACCCGGAAAGGCGAGCATGACACATAGTCGAACCCCGCTGCCCGGCAAAACGCGATTGATTCGGGGTTCCCGCCGTGTTCACCACAGACCGAAAGCGTCACGTCCGGTTGCGCTTTGCGACCGCGTTCAGCGCCCAGTTGCAGCAGCTCGCCAACCCCATCCGTATCAAGGACATGAAACGGGTCCTCGACAAAAACACCCTGGCGCACATAGGCCGACATGAACCGGCCCGCGTCATCGCGCGACAAACCATAGGTCATCTGCGTCAGATCGTTGGTGCCAAAGCTCAGAAACGCGACATGCGGAGCGATTTCTTCGGCACGCAGACAGGCGCGCGGGGTTTCCACCATCACGCCGAGTCGATAGTCGAACTCCTGATCCCGTTCCGAGGCCACGGCCGCAGCCACGGCATCGATGCGCGCCTTGACCAGTTCCACCTCGCGCTTGGCAGAGACCAGCGGGATCATCACCTCGGGTACCACCGGCGCACCCTCCATGCTGGCCTCCAGCGTCGCCTCGAAGATGGCGCGGGCCTGCATGTCATAGATTTCCGGCACGGTGACGCCCAAGCGCACGCCGCGCAGGCCCAGCATGGGATTGTATTCGGTCATCGCCGCAACCCGGCGTTCGACGTCCGAGACCGGAAGATCCAGCGCGTCGGCCAGTTCGCGCTGACCGCTGCGGGTGGTAGGCAGAAACTCGTGCAAGGGCGGATCGAACAGGCGGATACACACCGGTTGCCCTTCCATGATACGGAAAAGCTGTACGAAATCATCACGTTGCATGGGTAGTAGACGTTCCAGAACTGCCGCACGCCCTGACGGGGTCTGGGCAAAGATCATTTCGCGCATCACCGTCAGGCGGCCCGGATCAAAGAACATGTGCTCGGTCCGGCACAGGCCGATGCCCTGCGCGTTGAAATTGCGCGCGGTCTGGGCATCCTGCGGTGTGTCGGCATTGGCCCGGATACCGATGTCACGTTCGGTGTCGGCCCAGGCCATCAGGGTCTGGAAACAGTCGTCCTGCTCGGCCTCCAGCATTTCCGGCTCGCCCGCCAGAACCTGGCCGGAACTGCCGTCGATGGTCAGGATATCACCGGTCTTGAAGATGCGCCCGTCCGGTGCGACGAGCTGCTTTTCCTTCATCCGGAACCGCATCTCTGAGGCCCCGACGATGCAAGGCAGGCCCATGCCCCGCCCGATCACCGCCGCGTGGCTGGTCATGCCACCCTTTTCGGTCAGAACGGCGACCGCCGCGTGCATGCCGCGCACGTCTTCGGGTGAGGTTTCGCTGCGTACCAGAATACAGGGTTCGCGCCGTGACGCGCTGGCCTGCGCCTCGGTTGCCGTGAAGACGATCCGGCCCGTTGCCGCGCCCGGGCTGGCGCCAATGCCGCTTGCCAGCACATCACGCTTGGTTTCGGGATGGACCTGCCGGTGCAGCAACTCGTTGACCGAGTGCGGATCGATCCGCATCACCGCCTCTTGCGGGGTGATGATGCCGTCTTCGGCCAGATGCACCGCGATGCGTACCGCCGCCCGCGCGCCGCGCTGGACGCGGACGCCATCGAGAATGTGGACATGGCCGTTCTCGATCACAAACTCGACCTGCATTTCCTCGCGCAATTTCCGGCGCATCAGGGCGGCGTGGTCTTTCAGCTCGGCAAATGCCTCGGGCGCGACATCCTGGAGCGACTGGCCGCGCGGGTCCTTTTCGAGATAAAGCGCCGAGACCCCCTCGCCCAACGCGTCGCGGCCCTGGGACTGGCTGAGGTAGCGACCGGTGATCTGCGACAGGCCGGTCACCGGATCGATCAGCTGCAACACGCCTGAGCCGCATTCACCCTGACCGACGCCGGGGATCATTTCCTGAACCACAAGCCCAAGACCCGCATCCGCCGGCGCACCCTTGGCCTGTCGCAACAGGCGGGCCGTGGTGCCATCCCAGGCCCGCGCCATCGAGCGCAGCACGGCGGCCAGTTGCTCGCCCCGGTCCTGCGGGAAGTTTTCGTCGGTTTCCTCCTCGTAGGCGCGCAACGACTGGCGCAGCCCCTCGCGGCCATCGGCCTCGATATTGTCGAACTCGTCCGGGTCGAGCCGCGCCACGTGGATCGCGTAGCTTTGCACAAAGCGCAGGTAAAGCGCGGCCGCCGCCTCGACCCCCATCGTGTCGGACAGATCGACATAGCGGGCATCGTTCATGCCGATGTTCAGAATGGCCCCCGGCCCGCCCCAGTCTGGATCTTCGGAACTGGGTCGGACGCACAGCAGCGCCGCCGGGTCGAATTGTCCCAGAATGGCGGCGATGTCGGGCATTTCGCCTTCGGCGATGTGGTGCACCGCGTCAAAGGACAACGCCACGGTGCGCGGCACCGGCAGATCAAGGCGCACAAGGCGCTGAAGGCATTTCGCCCGTCCACCATGGGTTGTTGTCGCCACCGGCGCGTCTGGGGTGATGAGGGTCGTGTCCGGATTATTCTGCACTGCGGCATCCTTTCGCTTGCCTGCAGCATAAGCGGCTTTGCCCGTGGTGCAAGGGTGATATCGGGCGCTTGGCGCGCGCCCGGTCACTTAGCCTTCGATCCGGGTCAAATCGGCAACCGAAGAACAGACCTGGCGGATCTGGTTCAGCAGGTTCAGCCGGTTGCGGCGAACGACCGCGTTGTCGGTGTTGACCTGGACCTCTTCGAAAAAGGCGTCGATCGGCGCGCGCAGGGCCGCCATCGCCGCCATCGCCGCCGGGAAATCCTCGGCCTTGAGGGCGGGGGCGATTTTCGCCTCGGCCCCGGTCAGCGCGGCAAAAAGCGCCTTTTCGCTGTCGGCCTCGGCGAACTTGATATCGGCGCCATAGGAATATTCCACGCCGTCCTGTTCCTCGGCCTGGGTCAGGATATTGTTGGCGCGCTTGAAGCCCTGCACAAGGTTCTCGCCATCCTCGGTCGCGATCACCGCGTTCAGCGCACGGGCGCGTTTGACCAGCAGGTTGAGGTCATCGTTGCCGTCCATCGCGATACAGGCGTCGATGATGTCGTGGCGGATGCCCTCATCACGGAGGAAGACCTTGAGGCGATCGTGGATGAATGACAGAAGGTCCGCAGACAGATCGGGAACCTCGCGTCCGACCTGATCCAGGATATCATTGTCGCCCAGCTTTTCCTTAACGGCCTGGAAGGCGGCACCAAAAACCCCATGATCGGCGATTTCGTCGATCAGGTCGCGCAGCGCGGCCTCGCCGCCGTGGGCGTGGTATTTGTGGCGGAGCAGTTGAGCGTCGACATGTCGATCCAGCGAAATGCGAAGATCATTGGCAAGCACCAACCGAATAACCCCCAGCGCCGCCCGGCGCAGGGCAAACGGGTCTTTCGATCCGGTGGGCTTTTCGTCAATCGCCCAGAAGCCGGTCAGCGTGTCCAGCTTGTCTGCCAGTGCGACAGTGACCGAGAGCGGTGCGGTGGGCACGTCATCCGAGGGGCCGAGCGGTGAGTAATGCTCCTGCGCCACGGCGGCGATGGCAGCGTCCTGACCCGCAACTTCGATGTAATACCGCCCCATAAGCCCTTGAAGTTCCGGGAATTCATAGACCATTTCAGAGCTCAGATCGGCCTTGGCAAGCTTGGCCGCTGTTTCGGCCTGATCGGCATCCGCACCAGTCACGGGCGCCAACTCGCGGGCCAGTGCGGCAATGCGGCGGATGCGGTCGCCCTGACTGCCCAGCTTGTTGTGGAAGGTCACGTTTTCCAGCGCATCGCTCCATTCGTCCATGCCTGCCCGGGCCACGCGCAGGTCGTTGTCCCAGAAGAACTTGGCATCGGCCAGCCGCGCCGACAGCACTTTCTGATTGCCCGCCAGAATGGTCGCGCCATTGTCGGCGGTTTCGCGGTTGGCGACGGTGATGAACCGTTCAATCCGGCCTGTTTTCGGATTGCGGACCGAGAAGAATTTCTGATGTTCTTTCATCGAGGTCTGCAGCACCTCGGGCGGCAGGTCGAGGAATTCGGCGTCGATCTGCCCCATCAGGACAACGGGCCATTCGACCAGCCCCGCGACCTCGGCCAGCAGGCCCTTGTCCTCGACCACATCCAGCCCGGCGGCGAAGGCGAGGTTCTGGGCGTCGTTCCAGATATGGTCGGCCCGGTCGCCGGGCGACAGCATCACATAGGCGCGCTTGAGCTTGGCGGCATAGTCGTCGAAGGAAGTGACCGAAAACCGGCCCGGCGCCATGAAACGATGACCTTCGGTGCTGTTGCCGGATGCGATGCCTTCGACCTCAAGCGGCACCACTTGAGCGTCGGTCTCGTCGGTCAGGATGCACAGGATCGAATGCAGAGGACGCACCCAGCGAAGGGTGGAACTGCCCCAGCGCATGGATTTGGGCCAGGGGAAATTGCGGATCGCGGCTTCGAGCACTTCGGCCACGATCTCGGCCGCCGGACGGCCCGGCTTTTCGATGGTGGCGAAATAGATCGCGCCCTTGGGGGTGTCACGCTCCTCAAGCTGGTCGCGGGTGATGCCGGCACCGCGCAGGAAACCTTCGACGGCCTTGTCGGGTGCGCCGACCTTGGGGCCTTTGCGTTCTTCCCGGATAGTGGGGCTTTGCGTCAACAGCCCTTCGACCGCCAATGTCAGGCGGCGTGGCGTGGTCAGCGCTGCGGCATGGGCATAGGTCAGACCGGCCTCGACCAGACCATCGGTGATCCGCTTTTTCAGATCCTCACCTGCGCGCGCCTGCATGCGCGCGGGGATTTCCTCGGAAAACAGTTCGATCAGCAGGTCGGGCATGGTCGGTCCTTAGAAATTGACGATCGTCTGGATGACGATGGCGTTGGCGATATCCACGAAGAAGGCGGATACAAGGGGGAGCACGATAAAGGCAAGAGGTGACGGGCCATATTGCTTGGTCACGGCGGTCATATTGGCAATCGCGGTGGGAGTGGCCCCCAGCGAGAACCCGGCAAAGCCCGAGGCGAGCACCGCCGCCATATAGCTGCGCCCCATGATGACGAAGAGGCCAAATATGACGAAAGCGATGGTAAATGCGGTCTGGGCCAGCATGATGGTGGCGATGGCGAGGCCCTGTCCCGCAATGGTCCAGAGTTGCAGGCTCATCAGCGACATGGCCAGGAACGCACCAAGCGAGAATTCCGAGATCAGGCCAAGGGCAGCCGTCCGGGTGACCGGGGGTGCGTCTGGAAACAGCGCGGTACGCAGGTTTCCCACGACGATGGCCATGATCAGGCAAGGCACGAAAAGCGGCAGCATGACGCCTGCGGCCTGAACAGCCTGATGCGCGAAGAAACCAAGGACGATGGAGATGTTGAGATGCAGCAAAACCCGCATGATTGCGTGGTGGTCGATTCTGCCATGGCTGCCCCCCTCGTCGGATACGCCGATGGTCAGTTCCTGATCGGGGTCGGAGGAGGTCAGACTGTTTTTCTCGACTAGGTATTTTGCCACCGGGCCGCCAACGATGGCGGCCAGAACGAGCCCCAGCGTGGCGACGGCGACGCCCAGTTCGGTCGCGCCCTGAAAACCGGTCAGGTCGGCCACCTGTGGTGCCCATGCGATGGCGGTGCCATGCCCGCCGATCAGCGAGGCCGAGCCGAACAGCACGCCCGCCCGGGCGGGAAAACCGAAAAGCCACGCCCCGGCGACGCCGATCAGGTTCTGCGCGATCATGCAGATGAGGGTGATGATCAGCAGAAAAAGCAGTGGTTTGCCCCCGGCCACCAGATCGGAAAACCGCGCATTCAGGCCGATCCCGGCAAAGAACAGCACCAGCAGAAAATCGCGCGGGCGCAGATCGAACCCGAGCTCGATCCCCGACACAAGATAGAGCGCCAGCAAAAGGGCGGAGGCCAGCAGGCCGCCGGTCACCGGTTCCGGGATGTTGTAGCGTCGCAGAACGGCCAAGCGCGCGTTGATGGCGGCCCCGCTCAGATAGACCGCAAAACCAAGGGTGACGGTGATGAAGGCCGGTATGTCCATGCGCGCCGTCTATCCTTCGGGCCGCGGCGGGCATTCTTCGCCCACCACCGTGCCGTCATAGGCCTTTTGCCCACAATTGTTGAGAACATGCCAGACATAGCCCTGTCCGGTTTCGGTGATGGCCACGATGCGGTCGACGCCGAAATGGATGTTCTTGGCCCCGAGATAGGCGCGCGCGGTGCCGTCTTTCAACGCCACGCCGATCTCTACCGCGTCGAAACAGTCGAACCAGCCCGGCGCGGTCAGGGGTTCGGCGGCGTCCACGGCGGCATATTTCGTCGAGAGGTCCTCGAGGCTGAGATTTGTCCGGAAACAGGCGCGGTAGCGGATCGGAGAGCTGTCAGCGTCGATCGCGCTGAAATCCGTATACTCGATCGCCACGGGAGTTCCGTCGGCACTGGCCAGCAGTTCCACGTCCTGACCCGGACGGGCGGCCACGTCGTAGTAGAACCCGTAGACCTGCAGATAATACATCGCCGCACCCGCCGCGACACAGCACGCCAGAAGGATCGCAACCAGTATCTTTCCCGTCATAGTCGGACTCCTTGGGTCAGGCCGCCCCTTTCAGGGCAGTCAAAAATCGGTCAGGTTTGGACCGGCGGCAGATAAGAGGGGAGCGCCGGACATGGATACCAGTTTTGCCGTCGGATTTTTCGGTGCGCTTTTTGCCATCATGAACCCGGTCACCAACCTGCCGGTTTTCCTGAGTGTGACCAGTGGCGCCTCGGTGGCGGATCAGCGCAAGATCGCGCTGAAAACGGCGCTGTATTGCATCATTCTGGGCGCGGGCTTTGCCGCCGTTGGGGCGCAGGTGCTGAAGCTGTTCGGGATCAGCGTCGATGATTTCCGTGTCGCGGGCGGTCTGGTGGTTCTTTATATCGCGTTCAACATGCTGCACGGAAGCGAAACCAGTTCGCACCACGGCACAAAAGGGGAAAAACAGGACTATCCCGACGCCGAGACGGTGGCCTTTTATCCGCTGGCCTTTCCCATTCTGGTCGGTCCCGGCACCATCACCACGCTGATCATCTATGCCCACAAGATCACGGGCACCGCGCATCTGATCGGATATGTCGCAGTCTTTCTGTTGGTTGTGGCCTTGCTGGCGGTGACGTTCTGGAATGCGGCGGCACTGTCGCAACGCCTGTCCACCACCGCCCGTGTGATCATGAGCCGGTTCATGGGGATGATCCTTGCCGCCATCGCGATAGGCATGATCACCGACGGGCTCAAGGCGTTGCTGCCGGGACTGGCCTGAGTGAACCAACCCCATCAGGCCGCCTGCCCGCCCGCCTCCGTCTGCACGAAGGCATCGGCGCATTGTTTGGCCAGGGCACGCACCCGGCCAATATAGGCCTGGCGTTCCGTGACCGAGATCACCCCGCGCGCGTCGAGCAGGTTGAAGATGTGGCTGGCCTTGATGCACTGGTCGTACGCGGGGTGCGCCATCACGATGCGCTTGCCGGTTTTGGGATCGTCATGGTCCTGCGCGAGGATCGCGGCGCATTCGGCCTCGGCCTCTTGGAAATGCCTGAGCAGCACCTCGGTGTTGGCCACGTCGAAGTTCCAGCGGGCGTATTCCTCTTCGGTCTGTTTGAAGATGTCGCCATAGCTGAGCGGGCTGGGCGCGTCGGGGTCATTGAAGGGCATGTCCATCACGTGGTCGATGCCCAGCACGTACATCGCCAGACGTTCCAGACCATAAGTCAGCTCGCCCGAGACCGGAGTGCAGTCATGGCCGCCGACCTGCTGGAAATAGGTGAACTGGCTGACCTCCATGCCGTCGCACCAGACCTCCCATCCCAGGCCCCATGCGCCCAGCGTGGGGCTTTCCCAGTCATCTTCGACAAAACGGATGTCGTGCAGGCCCATGTCGATTCCGATGGCTTCCAGAGAACCGAGATAGAGCTCTTGCAGGTTTGGCGGGCTGGGTTTGATCAGCACCTGATACTGATAGTAATGCTGCAAACGGTTCGGGTTTTCGCCATAGCGCCCGTCAGTAGGGCGGCGGGATGGCTGCACGTAGGCAGCAGCCCAGGGTTTGGACCCCAAAGCGCGCAGAGTGGTGGCCGGATGGAAGGTACCGGCGCCGACCTCCATGTCATAGGGTTGCAGGATGGCGCATCCCTTTGACGCCCAATAGGATTGCAGACGCAGGATGATCTCCTGAAAAGAGCGCGGCGCGTTGGGCTTGTCGGTCATGGCGGTCCTTCTGGGTGCGTCCACCCGGTTCCAATGGGTTTTGCCTTTCCTATGCAAGGGGTCGGGGGGCGTCAACGGCCCTTTGTCGCCCGACCCGGCCCGTGCTGTCGCCCGACCGCCACACCCGGGCGATCAGTGGCGGCAGGCATGGCATTTGATGGAAAATCCTGCATAAGCTTTGACAACGATAAGCCCACGGAACACGGGACAACAAATGATACGAGCATTCGCGACTTTGGTCGTTTTTATTTTCTTTGGATTGGGCGCTGCGGTGGCGCAGCAAGGCCAGGACGACGCGGTCTGGGTTCAGATCGAAGCGCTGCCATCCCTGCGCGAGGCGCAGGATCGCGCACAGGTTTACACGGACTATCTGGCCGACGTGAACGGGTTCCAGCTGCGTCAGGGCTGGTACGCGATCGTGCTTGGGCCTTATACCCGGTCCGATGCCGAACAGGTGCTGCGCGTCTATCGCATCGAAGGGCAAATCCCGCAGGACAGTTTCATCGCCCTGCCCGGCGCATTGGACCAGCAGTTCTGGCCGATTGGCGCCTCTGCACAGGCACCTGCCACGCAAACCGCGCCTGTGGAAAGCCCGGAACAGACACAGACAGCGGTGCAGTCCCTAAGCGATCTGCCGGATGAAACCGTGGCCGAAGCGCGCCAGAGCGAGCGGCTTTTGACCGCGGAAGAGCGCAAGGGTTTGCAGATCGCCCTGCAGGCCGCCGGGTTCTACAACTCGGCGATTGACGGGGCTTTTGGGGCCGGGACACGCCGCTCGATGGCGGACTGGCAATATGGCAACGGGTTTCAGGAAACCGGCGTTCTGACCACGAAGCAGCGCAAGATCCTGATGGACGACTATAATGCGCCGCTGATCAGCGTGGGGATGAAGCGCCATGCCGACCGCGATGCCGGGATCGAGATGGACCTGCCGTTGGAGGCGGTTGCATTTTCCCGCTATGAGGCGCCGTTTGCGCATTTCGATAGCGCCTCGGATCTGGGGGTGCGGGTTCTGCTGATCAGCCAGCAGGGCGATCAGGCGACACTGCGCGGCCTATACGATGTCATGCAGTCGCTGGAGATCGTGCCGCTGGACGGCCCGCGCGAGTTCAGCCGCGACAGCTTTACGCTGGAGGGGCGCGGCAAGGGGATCGTCAGCTATACCCAGGCCGGGTTGCAGGATGGACAGATCAAGGGCTTTACTCTGGTCTGGCCTGACGGGGATGACGCCCGTCGCGCGCGGGTTCTGGCAAGCATGAAGGCCAGTTTCACCCGACTGGGCGGAGTGCTTGCGGACAGCGCGGGCGTAGATGACGGGCAAAGCATCGACCTGATGGCCGGTCTCAACATCCGCAAGCCCCGGCTGTCGCGGTCGGGCTTTTTCGTCGATGCCAGCGGCACGGTCGCCACGGTGAGCGAAGTGACCGAGGGCTGCGCCCGGATCACCCTGAACGACGATCATGTCGCCGAAGTCATCGGCGGCGATACAAGTCTTGGCGTGGCCCTGCTGCGCCCGACCGAGACGCTTGCACCGATGTCGGTGGCACAGTTCGTGACCGCCACGCCGCGCCTGCAATCCGAGGTTGCGGTGGCGGGCTTTTCCTATGAGGGCGCGTTGGGCTCGCCCACGCTGACCTATGGCAAGCTGGCCGATATCCGGGGGCTTGATGGCAACGCTAAAACGTCCCGGCTGGAGCTTGAGGCGCAAAGTGGCGATGCCGGAGGGCCGGTATTCGACCAGACCGGCGCGGTTCTGGGCATGCTGCTGCCCGATCCCAAGACCGGGCAGACGCTGCCGGTCGATGTCAGCCTGGCGGCAGCGTCCGCAGCGCTGGAAACCGCGCTGGCCGACAAGGGGCTGAGCCCGCAAGCGGCGAGCGGTGCAGAGAGCGTCACGCCGAACGAGTTGCTGCGTCGGGCGCTGGGAATGACGGTTCTGGTCAGCTGCTGGGACTGATACACTTGTTTCGAAACGCAAAAGCCCGCAGCCTTGCACGCTGCGGGCTTTTTCAGTTTGTCTGCGTGGATCAGGCGATATCCGGGGTCACACGGATCAGGGTTGGCCCGTTGGCCCTGAACGCGGTACGCACCGCCGTTTGCATCTCGTCCAATGTTTGGGGGGCGGCCGCAGCAGCGCCAAAGGCTTCGGCCAGTTTGCAGAAATCAGGGTTGCGGGCGATGACCGCATTTGGCGCGATCTGACTCCGCACCATGCTGTCCTCGATCTCTTTCAGTTTGCCGTTGTCCCACAGGATGATCGGCAGCGGCAGGCCGAGTTCGACCGCCACGCCCAATTCCTGCATCGTATAATGAAACCCGTAGTCGCCGGCGATCACCGCCGTCGGCTTGCCGCGCCGACCGACCGCGCCGCCGATCCCGGCAGGCAGGGCATAACCCAATGTGCCAAACCCTGTGGGGTGGTGCCAGTGATAGGGATAGGGCATGTCCCACACTTCCTTGGCCACATAGGCAAACTGGGTCATGTCGGAATAGATCATCGTTTCCGCCGGCATGGCGGCCTTGAGCGCATCCGCGACACGAACGATGCCCGGGCGTTCGGCGTCAACCTCGGCCCGCCAGCGCGCCTTTGTCTCGGCTACCTCTTGGGCGTTCCAACCGGTTGCCGTTTTCAGGGTCTCGGATTCGGACCAGAGCGCGCGGGTGAAGCTTTCGCCATCTGCCTGCAGCTTGACCGCCGCGCGGTGGCCGTCGGCCAGGACTTCGGTGTCGATATCGACGCGGATCAGCGGTGCCTTGTGGCCCAGATCGGTGCGCCACAGGTCGACCTCGGCAAGTTCGGTGCCGACCGCCACCACCAGATCGGCGGATGCGATCACCTCGGCGCTGCCCGGGCGGGCCAGCGTCGCGCCGAAATCGAGCGCATATCCCACCCCCGCCAACCCACGTCCGGCATATGTGGTGAAGCAGGCCGCACCCAGCTGTGTCAGGATCTGCCGCCACAGGTTCGATTTCGTCCCGCCACCCAGAATGAACAGGGGTCGCCGCGCGGTGTTCAGCATGGAAATGACTGGGGCGACATCGGGCTTGAGCGCCTTGGTGCGCAGCGCGGGCTGGAACGGGAACGGCGCGGGTTCGGCATCACCCTGCAGCTGGGCGATCGGCACCTGAATGTGCTTGGGCCGCGGGCGATTGATCTCGAACTCTTCAAAGGCGCGTTCGATCAGGCCATAGGCGGCCTGGGGAGAGTTGGCGCAATGGGACCAGTCGCAAACCGTGGCCGCCGCCGCCTCTTGATCCTTCATCTGGTGCAGTTGCCCGCGACGTGCCGAAACCTCGTCAAGGCAGGAGGAGATCACCAGCATCGGAACCGAATCCGAATACCCCTGCCCCATCGGCGTCATGATGTTGCACAGGCCCGGCCCGGTGATCACGTAAGCCACCCCCGGTCTGCCCGTCGCCCGCGCATAGCCGTCGGCCATGAACCCCGCGCCCTGTTCGTGGCGGGTCAGGATATGGGTGATGCCGGCCTCTTCGATGCCCCGGTACATTTCCTGATTATGAACACCGGGAATGCCAAAGATGACATCAACCCCACGATCCCTGAGCATGTGCGATATCTGCGCGCCGAGTGGCCTTTTCATCAGTTTCTCCAGAATTTGCGGGTGAAGATCACATAAACGGCCAGAAGTTCCAGCCGCCCGATCAGCATCCCGGCGGACAACATCCATTTCGCGGTGTCGTTCAGCCCCGCGAAATTGCCCGAGGGGCCGATTTGCGGACCGAGGCCGGGGCCGATATTGGCCAGTGCGGCGGCGGCACCGGACACAGCAGTGATGAAGTCGAGCCCGGTCAGTGCCAGCCCCCAGGACAGGATTCCCATCGACACCACGAAGAACACGAAAAAGCTCATGACCGAGCTGAGAACATCGGGGCCGACGGGGCGTCCATCATATCGGGGGGTGAATATACCGTGGGGCGACCGGGTACGCTGAATCTGGGTCTTGATCGAGGCGAACAGCAACTGATAGCGGAATATCTTGATCGAACAGGCGGTTGATCCGGCACAGCCGCCGATCAGACCGATGAAGAAAAAGACGGCAATCAGGAAACTGCCCCAGTTCATGTAATCGACGCTGGCATATCCCGTTCCCGAAATGATCGAGGTGATGTTGAACAGCGCCTCGCGGAAGGCCTGTTCGATGTGACGGGGGAAGATGTTAGTCAGGACAATGGTGGTGATGATGACAAGAACGGCAATGGTCGCCAGAAAGGCCCGGATCTGGCTGTCGCGCCAAAGGGGTTGAGCGGAACCGTTCACCAGTTGGACGTAGCGGACAAAGGGAAGCGCCGCGACGATCATGAAGATCGATGCCGCGTATTCCGCCGGACCCGAGAAGGTACCGAACGACGCGTCGTAGTTGGAAAACCCTCCGGTGGCAATCGTTGTCATCGCGTGCACCAGCGCATCAAAAAAGCTCATCCCCAAAGTGGTGTAGACCAGGGCGCAAATGGCCGTCAGAGCAATGTAGATATAGGCAATCTGCCCCGCGATCTCTTGCGCGCGCGGCAAGATTTTCCCCATGGTTTCAAATCCTTCCGAGCGGAAGATCTGCATGCCGCCCACGCGCAGTTCGGGCAGGAACACCATTGCCACGACGATGATCCCGATCCCGCCAAGCCACTGCAGGATACCGCGCCACAAAAGAATTCCGCGCGGCAAATCATCAAGACCGGCGACTACCGTCGAGCCGGTTGTGGTGAGACCCGACATCGCCTCGAAGAACGCGTCCACGAAACGCAGTTCAGTGGCCCCGAGCATCAGTGGCAGCGCACCGAAGAACGGCAGGGCGACCCAGACGGTTGTTGTGACCAGAAATGTCTGCCGGATCGTCAGACCCTCGCGCACGCCGTTGGCGCAGCTGAGCGCCAGCACGGTGCCCGAAAGCAGTGTGATGACCCCGCTTTCGAGAAACACATGCCACTCACCGCGCCCCTCGATCAGGTCGGCAAGCATCGGAAACAGCATGGTCGCGCCAAGAATGGCGACCAGAAGGCCGATCACGTATCCGACAGGGCGTAGGTCAATCATGACGCGCAGCGTTGGCGCGTCATTCCGGCACTGTCAAGGCAAAGGCCGCTGTCTAGCCGTCGGTTTTGGGCTTTGGTCCCGGCATTGTCGGCGGTCGTGATGGTTTCCGCGTTCTGCGGGGCGATGCCTTTGACGCGGGCTTTTTGGTAGAGGCCGAACGAACCGGTGGAGATTTGGGCGGTGAAGTCACGGGCGCCACGGGTTTGGTCGTTACGTCCGCCCTGTTGGCCTCTGACGCCTTGGGGCTTTTACCCGGAAGCGTCGGCTTGCCATCTGTACCGGCATTCGCTGTGTCATCCCGTGAAGGCCGTGGTTCCGGTGTCGTTGCCACGGGATTCTTATCTGCGACCATCGTTTCCGGAACTGTTTTGGCCTCTTTCTGAACCGGTTTCTGCACTTGCCCAGTCGGCTGATCGGGTGTTGCGGGTTTTACGCTAGTTTCAGGCGCCACCGCTGCCTGCGCGCCGCCTTCCTGAGCCTTTTGGGCCGAAGCGTGCTCTGGTTTCGGTGCTTGCGTTGGCGCTGTTGTCTTGGGGACGACTTCGGAAACTTTCCGTGTTTTCTGTGTGTTGATCGGCGCGGCTTGTTTTGTCCGGAACGTCGGTTTGGCTTCGGTACTATAGGTTTTGGCAGTTGCCTTTGGCTCTGGTTGAACATCGCGTTCTGTGCGAGCCTGGCAAGATGGTACCGAAGAGGCGGCCTGAAGCGCGCGCACTTGCGCCATTGGTGCATCAAGGGCCGAGCGTGTCATGATCTGCATGATCCGCAGATTGTTTGTCAGAACATAGCCCGCCAAGCGCATCGCGGCGGCCTGATATTCGAACGGTTGGGAAATCGGATTCATTGAAGAGTGTCTCCTATAAGAAAAAGCAAGCAGGAGCAGGTGAAGAAAGAGAATCAGGCCACTGGTTAACAGGTATCTGGCGGTGACGCGCCTTGCCAACAAAGGTATTGTACATCAAAGGCCTAGTCCGCTTTTGACCAACCCGCCGACAGGGGCGGCAGTTGCTTACGGGATGACCTTAGGTCAATTTCTTCCGCATGCGCAGCATTAATTGCCGCGACGCAGCGTAACTGGTGAAACTCAGCGGAAAATCACCGGTTGCCCGCTATGCGGACAATCGGGGTCAGCCGACGTGGAAGAGAGTGTTGAACAGCTTGGGGTCGAGGCTGGATGCGGCAAAGGTCGAGCCTTCGGTCAGGATCGAGACCGCGTCATGACTGTGCAGGCTTTCCTGATGGCTGGCGATCACCCGAAAATCACCGATATGGTGGTCGGCCTGCAGTTCGGCGCAAAAAAGGCGAGCGGCATCCTCGACAAAAATCGGGTTGGCGGCGTTCAGCTCGGCAAAAGCTTGTTCGTCCTCACGCTTGACCATGACCTGCGTCTCGGTCGGCACCGCACGACGGCACAGCCCAATCAGATCCTCGAACCACAGGCAATCGGCGTCCGGGTCCACCACCGCCGAAATCCGCGCCACCGAGCGCTGCGAATGCGGCGTGGCCAGTTGCCCGCGCATCGCACGCGCGTGTTCACTGAGTTCCAGCGAACAGGGGCAGGTCGAGGAATAGACATAATCCAGATGGATGATCTTTTGCCGCACGCCGCCCTGTTCGACCAATTCCAGCGCGATGTCGTAATACTGGTAACCCGACAGGCCCGAACGCAGGCTTTCGATCCGGTCGGGATAGGAAAACCGCATCTGGATACGGGCATCGAAGCTGTCCAGATCGGTCATGTAGTCGCTCAGAGCCGCCTCGATCACCTCGAAACTGAAGGTACGCTCGGCATGCTTGTAGAAGGACCGCATGATCCGGGACATGTTGATGCCCTTTTTCTCGGCCTCAAGGCTGACGGTGCCGGTCACCGAAGTTTCCAGCGTCAGATCCTCGCCATGCTTGCGGTGAAAGCGAATCGGCAGGCGGAAATTCGAGATGCCCACATGCTGAATCTGTTGTTTCGCGCCCCGGATCAGGCTGGCCGGCCCGTTCTGTAGATCGGGCAGCGTCGCCTTGTAGGCGTCGTCGACCGCGAATTCCTCGGGGTAGTCACGCGACAGCGCCGGATAGTTCACCGGCACCAGACCGGGCACCAGACGGGCAACCGCCGGGTCCAGCTGGCTGATCTCGGCCGCGTTGGCGGTTTTCACCCATTTCCGCAACAGTGCCAGCGCTTCGGCGGCCTGTTCACGATTGGGGTTCTCGTCAATGTCGCGAGGGTGGATGTTCATCGGCGCGTTTCCTGGTCAGGTCGTCAAGTATATAGACGACTTTCCCACAAGTTCCAATCTAGTGCTTTCCCGCTGATCTACCAAGATCCGCACCGGAAATCGTGCAAAAACCGCCTCTTCGCAACTGAAACCGTCCTGCGAACAGGATTCAGCCGGAATCCCAGGTCAGGATCGTCAGCAATTCCGACAAGCGGCGCGAGCGTGATTTGTGGTGCGCGGTGATCGCCACGTAAGGGCGCGGCATCGCCAGGGCCGGTCCCGGGCAGCGCAGGACCTGCCCTGCTTTCAGAGCCACGCCGATTATTCGTTCGGGCAAAAGCGCAACCCCTGCCCCCGCCACGACCAGTGCCAGCGCGGCAGGGACAGAGGGCGCAGAGATGCCCGCCTGCGCCCCGGTTGACAGGCCAGCCGCGGAAAACCAGGCAGACCAGCCCGGAACTGACCCGATGGTGCTGCCCCAGTTGACCGTCACGCGGCGGCTGGTGGCCGGGTCGCATGCCGTGCGCGCCACCGGAATCAAATGATCGTAGAATAGCGGTGTGATCTTATAGTCCGGCAACTCGCCACCATAGCTCAGCCGGGCATCGATCCCATGCTGATCCAGATCGACCTCCTCGGCCTCGACCCGCAAGGCGACGGGCACATCCGGGCGCTGCGTGGCAAACCGGACGAGCCGTGACGGCAACCACAATTCCGCCAAGGCCGGGGTGGCGCTGATTGTGAGTGGCCGCCGGGGATCGCTTTCGGTCAGGGCTTCGGTGAAGCGCGAAATGTCGGTCAGGGCCGAGGCGGCGTTTGCATAATAGTCCCGTCCGGCATCCGTCAGCCGAATCTGGTTCGCCTTGCGGGCAAACAATTGTCGGCCCAGCCAGTCTTCGAGGTTCCTGACCTGCAGGCTGACGGCTGCGGGGGTTACGCCAAGCTCGTTGCCCGCAGCGGCAAAGCTGCCGGTCCGTGCGGCGCATTCAAAGGCCCTGAGTGCGTTCAACGGGGGGAGTTTCACGATATGCCTACATAAAATCTAATGCTGACCAAGATATTTTATAGTGACTAAGCAAGCAAGGCCAAGGCAATCTGGCACGAAATCACCGGAGACCGAACATGCGCGACGTCCTGGATCTGGACCGCTTTCCCATCGATCAACCCGATAGCCCGGCCTGGCAACGGCTGGTGGACCGCTGCCGCGCAGATCTTGCCGCGAACGGTATGTTCAACCTTGACGGCCTGATGCGACCGGAGATTGCCGCGCAGGCAGTCGATGCGATGACCCCGCGTTTTGCCAGCGAAGCCTTTCTGCACGAGCGGATGCACAACATCTATTTCAAGCCAATCGAGGATCTGCCCGAGGGTCATCCCGCGTTGCGGCAATTCAAGACTTCGAACCGCACGCTTTGCGCCGATCAGATCGGGGGCTCACCCCTGTTGCGCCTTTATGAATGGCCGGAGTTCGCCCTGTTCCTGGCCGCGACGATGGACAAGCCCGAGCTGCATGTGATGGACGATCCGTTGGCGCGGGTGAACGTGATGTCCTATGGCGAGGGTCAGGCGCTCAACTGGCATTTCGATCGCTCGGAGTTCACCACCACTTTGCTGTTGCAGGCCCCAAAGGCGGGTGGCGGGTTTGAATACCGCACCGACCTGCGCAGCGAGGGCGACCCCAACTATGATGGCGTCGCGCGGCTGTTGCGGGGGGAAGACCCGGACAGCAAGGAGATTTCTCTGAGTCCCGGAACACTGAACGTATTCAAGGGCAAGAACACCGCCCATCGCGTGACGCCGGTGCGCGGAGACAGGGAACGGATCATCGCGGTCTTTTCGTATTATGAACGCCCAGGCGTGACTTTTACCGAAACCGAGCGCGCCGGTTTTTACGGGCGGGTGGGCTGAACCGTCGGCGTGATCACGCGTGTTCTTGCCGAAACGCGAGTTGTAGGCATACTTGGTTCCTGCCCCTGATTGACCGGAGGAGCCGTGCAACGTCGCCTGACCACCATCGTCGCCGCCGATCTGGCGGGGTTTTCGCGGCTGATATCCGCGGACGAAGAAGGCACGCTGACGCGGCTGCGCAACCTGTTCGACAGGATCATCCTGCCTGGACTGTCAGCCGGTGGCGGACGACTGATCAAGACCATGGGTGACGGTCTTTTGGCCGAATTTCCGTCGCCTGTCTCTGCGGTTCGTACCATGATGGACATGCTGGGCCAGCTTGCCGCGCATGAGGCCGACCAACCCGACGAGAAACGCATGCGGTTTCGGGTCGGAATCAATCTGGGCGATGTGGTGAGCGACGGGGACGATATTCTGGGCGATGGCGTCAACATTGCCGCCCGTCTGGAAAGCCTTGCACCGCCCGGTGGTCTTTGCATTTCCCGAAGCGTTCATGACCAAGTGCGCGGCAAGATCGAAGCGGAACTGACGGCGCTTGGCCCGCAAACCGTCAAGAACATTCCCGAACCGGTCGAAGTCTGGCGGGTAGAGAACACTGGGAGCGCACCAGCCGCGAAGGCCGCCACTACACGGCCTTCGATCGCTGTCCTACCCTTCGACAACATGTCCACGGATCCCGATCAGGAGTTCCTGGCCGACGGTATCGTCGAGGATGTGATCACCGAACTCAGCCGCTTCCGTTCGCTTTTCGTCATCGCCCGCAACTCGACCTTCGCCTACAAGGGCACCCATAAGGATGTGCGCAAAATCGCACGGGAACTGGATGTGCGATACGTGGTCGAAGGGTCGGTTCGGCGTGCGGGCAATCGCCTGCGGATCACGGCGCAGCTGATCGAAGCCGAAACCGGCATTCACGTCTGGGCCGACCGATTTGAACGGACGATGGAAGACCTGTTCGATCTGCAAGATGAGATTTCAGCCATGATCGTTTCGACCGTCGATGTTCAGGTGCGTCAGGCGGAAGTGTCGCGATCAGCGCGAAGACCGCCCTCCAGCCTGGACAGTTGGACCAACTACCAGCGTGGTATGAACCTGTTCTATCAATCCACCCGTACCGGCAACATCGAAGCGCGCAAATTTCTGGAACGGGCGCTGGACGACGACCCGGATTTTGCGCTGGCCTGCGCGGGACTGGCATTGGTCTGCATCACCGATATCGCCATGGGGTTCTCCGAAGAACCGGAAGCCACACTGGAACGTGGAATTCGACTGGCCCGGGACGCGCTCACGTTGGACGAACAGGACGCAATAGCGCATCTGGCGCTCGGTCGTCTGCTCAGCATGTCCGGGCAACCCGACCTGGCCGTTGCCTCGCTGGAGCGGGCGATCGAACTGAACCCGAACCTGGCCTTTGCCCATTACAACCTGGGTCAGGCGTTGAATGCCATGGGTCGGGCGTCTGAGGCGTTGCCGTATGTCGAGGCGGCTCTGCGCCTGAACCCGCAGGACCCTTTCGTCTGGATGCCGCTGATGCTGAAAACCGTTTGTCTTATCCAGATGGCAAGACCCGAAGACGCAATAGTCGCCGCAAGAATGGCGGTTCGAGCCAATACCAAGGTTCATTGGACACATTTCGCCCAGACAGTCGCGTACGCAGCCGCTGGTCGGGCAGACGAGGCGGCGCGCGCTGCGCAAGAATTGATCCGGGTGCGGCCGAGCTATTCCATCACCGAGTTCCGAGCGATGCTGCCCAGTTTCAACACAGGTTTGCTGGAGCTGATGTCCGGCTATCTTCGCCAGGCCGGAATCCCGGAATCACCCGATCAAGAACCGGGGGCTGGCGAGACCTGATCCAAGGCCAAACAGGTCCCGTGCGCGAACCGCGAAAATTCTGTCACCGTGACCCGCCCGCTATTGCGCAGCGTCGAGCGCCTGTTGCAGATCCGCCAGCAAATCGTCGGCGTCCTCCAACCCAACCGAAAAACGGATCAGGCCGGGGGTGATGCCCAACTCGTCGCGCTGCGCGTCGCTCAACCTCTGGTGTGTCGTTGTCGCCGGGTGGGTGGCAATGGATTTGGCGTCGCCCAGATTGTTCGAGATCACCGGGATGGTCAACGCGTTGAGGAACCGGAACGCCGCAGCCTTGCCGCCCTTGATGTCGAGCGAGAGGACGGTGCCGCCCTTGCCGCCCAACTGGCTTTGGACCAGTGCGTTTTGCGCGTGGGTTTTCAGGCCAGGATAAAGCGTCCGTTCCAGCGCCGGGTGCCCTTCCAGCGCCTCGGCCAGTTTCTGCGCAGTCTCGGCCTGTGCGTTCACCCGCAGCGCCATGGTCTCCAGCCCCTTGAGCATGATCCACGCATTGAACGGGCTGAGCGCTCCACCGGTATGTTTCAGATAAGGTTCGACCGTGCCGCGTATGAACTCGCGGGTGCCGATGATCACACCGCCCAGCGCCCGCCCCTGCCCGTCGATGTGCTTGGTCGCGGAATAGATGACGACATCCGCGCCCTGCTCGATGGCGCGGGAATATACCGGGGTCGAGAATACGTTGTCGACGATCACGACCGCACCGGCCGCATGAGCCAGTTCGGCCACGCCGGCGATATCGATCACCTCGAGCGTCGGGTTCGACATGGATTCGAAAAACACCGCCTTGGTGTCAGGACGGATCGCCGCTTTCCACTGTTCCAGATCGGTGCCGTCTACAAAGCTGACCTCGACACCGAAGCGGGTCAGAATATTCTCGACGATATAGAGACACGACCCAAAGAGCGCCTTGGCCGAAACTATGTGATCCCCGGCCTTCAGCATCGAAGTCAGCGCACCGTTGACCGCAGCCATGCCCGAGGCGGTGGCAAAGGCATCCTCAGCCCCTTCCAGCGCCGCGATGCGCTGTTCGAACATCGACACTGTAGGGTTGCCGTAGCGGGCATAGATGAACTCGTCAGGTCCGCATTCGATGAACCGGGCCTCGGCCTGTTCGGCGTTCTCATAAACGAAGCCTTGTGTGAGGAAGATCGCCTCGCTCACTTCGTTGTACTGACTGCGGCGAATACCGCCATGCACGGCTTGGGTGCGTTTGTTCCAGCTCTCGCTCATCTCATTCCTTTCAGCCTCGGGCAGAGGCAAACAAAAAACCCCAGACGCGGCCAAGCGAAAGGGGTCTTTCATCCTGACCTTTTAGCGGTGTTGTTTAGCGTGGCCCGCAATCCGGTAACAAATCGCCACGTTGTTCGATGCGATGCCATAACGCTTGATCTGCCCATGCGTCAAGTCCGATGCGGATTGCGCTCACGGTTCCGTCACCTGTTCTTTTGCCACTTGCCGTTCTTCGGCAAAAGCTCATGATCCTCCCGTTAACCCGGAGGAGACGGATGGCGGACCCGATCGAGCTATACTACTGGCCCACGCCCAACGGCTGGAAAATCTCCATCGCGCTGGAAGAGATGGGACTGCCATACAATGTCAACCTGATCGACATCCGCGCGGGCGGCCAGTTCGACCCTGAATTTCTAAAAATCGCGCCCAACAACCGGATGCCCGCGATCACCGATCCGGATGGGCCGGATGGCGCACCGGTGTCGATCTTTGAAAGCGGTGCAATCCTGATGTACCTGGCGCGCAAGACCGAGCGATTCTATGGAAGGACACAGCGTGACCGGATCGCGGTCGAGGAATGGCTGATGTGGCAGATGGGCGGCGTTGGCCCGATGGCGGGTCAGGCGCATCACTTCCTGAAATACGCCCCCTATCTCGATCCGCCGCAGGACCTGCCCTATGCCAAGGACCGCTACCGAGCCGAGGTCGCGCGGCTTTATGGCGTGCTGGACCGGCGTCTGGCCAGGAATGAATTCGTGGCGGGCGATTTCTATTCCATCGCCGACATGTCCATCTGGGGCTGGGCGAGCCTGTGGGAAGGTCAACAGCAGACGTTGGAAGACAAGCCCCACTTTGCCCGTTGGCTGGAAACCGTGGGCGCGCGGCCCGCTGTGCAGGCGGGCCGGGACTTGCATATCGAATTGCGCACCGATCATCGCGACAAGCAGGCGCAAAGTGTTCTGTTCAGGCGATAGCCCGCCCACCCCACGCCTTTGCGAGTAGCGATCACCTACGCGATCTGACACAATTCGGTCATGCTGTTGCGTTTCGTGATTCCCTTGCTGGTCTTTGGTCAAGTAGCCCCGGCGGCGGAGCCGATGTCCGCCGAGGAATTCGACGCCTATACCCGCGGCAAGACGCTGTTTTATGGCTTTGACGGCGTGGCTTACGGGGTCGAGGAGTATTTGCCCAATCGCCGCGTCATCTGGTCCTTTCTTGATGGCAATTGCAAGGAAGGCATCTGGTACGAACAGGGCCGCCAGATCTGTTTCGTTTACGAAGACCGCCTGGACCCGCAATGTTGGGAATTCTCTCAATCCTCCGGCGGCCTGATCGCCCGGTTCGAAGGCGATCCCGAGGCGACCGAACTGTATGAAGCCGAGGATATCGGCGAGGAAATGATCTGTTACGGGCCGGATGTCGGGGTTTGACGCGCCTTGTCAAGTTGCGCGCAAGTCGTCGTAGCTGATCATTACATGCTCGCGATAGGCAGGCCGCAACGTCAGATCGCGATAGTAGCGCTTTAGATTTGGTAAATCAGCGCGGTCAATTTCAATATCGTAGTAGCGGTAAAGGACATGGCCGAACTGGATATCCGCCAGTGTCAGGGATTCGCCGCCGAGAAACGCGTTGCTGGCCAACTGATGTTCGGCGATGACCAGTTTCTTTTCGACGGTTCGGACAGCGGTCTGAATGGCGTCCGGGTCTCGGTCGTTCCTGTTCGTGCGTACGACGCGCCAGAAAACAGGAACGGTAAACGCCATCGCGACGTTGATTTTGGCCCATTCGGCCCATTGGTCGATGGTCGCTCTGCGCAACGGGTCACTGGGCCAGAAGGTCTCGTTCCCGTATTTGGCGGCAAGATAACGGAGGATCGCTCCGGTTTCCCAGATCGGCATACCTTCGCCATCCTTCAGTACCGGGATGGTGCGGTTTGGATTCAGTGCAGTGAAACTGTCGGCGTCGAGGCCGCCGAACCGGTGCCCGAGATCATGGCGTTCAAAAGTAAGGCCAAGTTCGCCCACACACCACATCAGGGCCTGCACGTTCGAAGAAGTCCTGCGGCCCCAGATCGTCAACATCAGACTAGAACAAGCTGCCCTGATCGGGCGCGTCCGGCTTGGGTTTTCGCGCCGACGTTTTGACAGGCGACGCTCCGGTTGTAATGCGGCCATCCGCAAATTCGATTTCCAGAACGCTGTGCCGTGCGGCCTCGGCCTGGGTTGTGACCACGTCCCCATCGGCGCGTACGACCGCATATCCGCGCCCGAGCGTGGCCTTGTAGCTAAGGGTTTCGCGTAGCCGGTCAGTGGCGTCGAGCGTTTGGCGCAACCGATCGATGCGGGTTTTCTGCGCCGTGTTCAGGCGGTCGGACAAGCGAGTCAGGTCATCGCGGCGGCTTTTGAGTTCGCGTTCGATGGGGCGCAGCGACAGGCGCGATGCAAGGTTGTGCCACCGGTCACGGCGTGACGAGACGAAATTGCGCAGCGTGGATGGCCGCAGGTGCGCCGACATGTCCAGCAGCTTGACGCGCCGGTTCTGCACCCCCCGTATCAGGGCATTGGGCAGGCGTTCCGACACCTGATCCAGCCGCTGGCGGGGGGTGTCCAGTAACGTATCCGCACGCGGTAGTGCGCGCGACAGGTCCCGCAGCCTTTGAGCGCGGCGCTGTACCCCGTCCGTTGTCGCCCGCGACAGGCGGGCGCCCTGCTCGCCAGTCCAGGCCAAAAGCTCCATCCGCACGGGAACGGCCAATTCGGCGGCTGCGGTGGGGGTCGGCGCGCGGCGATCCGAAACATAGTCGATCAGGGTGGTGTCGGTTTCATGCCCAACCGCCGAGATCAGCGGGATGTCCGACGCAGCGGCGGCGCGGGCGACGATCTCCTCGTTGAAGCCCCAAAGGTCTTCGATCGATCCACCACCACGAGCCACAATGATAAGATCGGGCCGAGGCAACGCGCCGCCGGGCCCCAGTTGGTTGAACCCCTTGATGGCGCGGGCAACCTCGGGGGCGCAGTTGGCCCCTTGTACGGCGACCGGCCAAATCAGCACCTTGCGCGGAAACCGATCCCGCAGCCGGTGCAGAATGTCGCGGATCACCGCCCCCTGCGGCGAAGTGATCACCCCGATGATGTTCGGCAGATAGGGCAGCGGCTTCTTGCGCTCGGGTGCGAACAGCCCTTCGGATTCAAGGGTTTTCTTGCGCTTTTCCAAAAGTGCCATCAGCGCACCCTGGCCCGCGACGGCGACCTCGTCGACGTTGAGGTTGTATTTCGACTGGGCGCCAAAGGCGGTCAGGCGGCCGGTCACGACAACCTCGAGACCCTCTTCGGGGACCACCGAAAGGCTGGCGACCTGACCCTTCCATGTGGTGCAGGCCAGTACGTTGCGGTCGTCCTTGATGTCGTAATAAAGATGTCCCGAGCGGGCCTGAAATACGCGCCCGACCTCGCCCCGTACCCGGATGCGGCCAAAGCTGCTTTCCAGCGCGCGCTTCACCTCGCCTGAGATCTCGGAGACGGTGAATTCGGGCATGTTTTGGCCCGGTTGGGGGTCGTCGAGAAGGTCCATGTCAGTGTCCTGATTTGCCTGTCGGGCCAGATTAGACGGGTCGGCGGAGAAGGCCAAGCGGATCCCGAGACAGAGGCGTTTTGACCGTTTTGTACTAGGGCACGGAGGGGGATTGACCGTTTTGTACGTCGGTTGCTGGCGGCGATGGTGGCGATATCGGAAGGATCGGAGGTGGGCAGACTGCCCACCCTACGGGGCCTGTCCTCTGGGGTTATTGGGTGTAGCGCATCAGGTCGCTGGCACGGTCGCGGCCAAGTTCGATCCGGCAGGAGTTGATCCCGATGCCGGTCCCCGAGCCACCGCCGAAGGTTGCGCCGACATATGCGCAATGGGCATCGCGATAGCTCGCCCAGGCGTCTTGCGAGGCGGTCAGTGCCGGGGTGGCGACCTTGCGGCCGGTCACATCGTCTAGCTCTTGCGCGGCGGCCATGGCGAAGCCGAGATAGAGCTCGACACTCGCATCGACCCGGTCCAGCGTGTCCGCCACGCAGGCGCCGGTCTCGACCTGGCTGCCGCCGCCGCATTCAGTGGCGGGATCGGCAGAGGCGAAAGATGAAAGAAAATATACCAGAACGATCGGTGCGGCGAGTTTCTGCATGGTGGGTCCTCTATGTGTGCCTGGGTCCAGGTTAGCGGGTTAAGGGCCTGCTGTCTTGGGGTCATGGGGCGACGATGGACACCGGGGAAACAGGAGAGGTGCGGTGGGCAGGCTGCCCACCCTGCGGGTGCTCATCTCCGGGATCGTGTGACGTTGCCGCCGTCTTTGGCGCTGGCGCGTCCCGAGCGGGCGGGTGTGCGCTTCGGTCCGGGTTGTTTCGCACGAAGGTTCGCCCTAGAAGGCGCGGGACAGGGTCAGGCAGAGCGGAGCGCGTCTTATGAACATCCTCATTCTTGGCAGCGGCGGGCGCGAACATGCGCTGGCCTGGGCGGTGATGCAAAACCCCAAATGCGACAAGCTGATCGTGGCGCCCGGCAATGCGGGGATCGCGAAGATCGCCGATTGTGCCACGCTGGACATCATGGATGGCGGTGCGGTGGTGAGCTTTGCCGAGGAGAACGCCATCGATTTCGTCATAGTGGGTCCCGAGGCACCGCTGGCCGTGGGTGTTGCCGACCGGCTGCGCGAGGCGGGCATTCTGGTCTTTGGCCCTTCCGAGGCGGCGGCGCGGCTGGAGGCGTCGAAAAGCTTTACCAAGGAGATCTGCGATGCGGCGGGCGCGCCCACCGCAGCCTATGCCCGGTTCACGCAGGTTGAACCTGCCGTTGCCTATATCCACCAGCAGGGCGCGCCGATCGTGGTCAAGGCCGACGGGCTGGCCGCCGGCAAGGGCGTGATCGTGGCGATGGATGAGGACACGGCTGTCGCGGCGGTCGAGGACATGCTGGGCGGCGCCTTTGGCGGTGCCGGCGCCGAAGTGGTGATCGAAGAGTTCATGGAGGGCGAGGAAGCCTCGCTCTTTGTGCTGTGCGACGGCGCCGACATCCTGTCCATCGGCACCGCGCAGGATCACAAGCGCGTGGGCGACGGTGATACCGGCCCGAACACCGGCGGCATGGGTGCATATTCCCCTGCTCCGGTCCTGAGTGCCGAGGTCGAGGCCCGTGCGATGGAAGAGATCGTGCGCCCGACCATGGCCGAAATGGCCCGCCGGGGCATGCCGTTTCAGGGTATTCTCTATGCCGGTTTGATGATCAAGGACGGCCAGCCGAAACTGGTGGAATACAACGTCCGCTTTGGCGACCCGGAATGCCAGGTGCTGATGATGCGGCTGGGGGCGCAGGCGATGGACCTGATGCACGCGGCCGCCGAGGGACGATTGGCCCAGGCTCGGGTGAACTGGGGCGACGATCACGCGCTCACCATCGTGTTGGCGGCCGAAGGCTATCCGGGTTCTTACGAGAAAGGCACGGTGATCCGAGGGTTGGAGGATCTGCCCGAAGACAGCATGAACATGGTTTTTCACGCCGGAACGACCGAAAAGGATGGCGCCGTTACGGCAACCGGGGGTCGTGTGTTGAACGTGACCGCGCGCGGGTCGTCGCTGCAGGAAGCCCGCGACCGTGCTTATGCCATGGCAGGGGCGATTGACTGGCCCGAAGGGTTTTATCGACGCGATATCGGCTGGCGGGCGCTCTGAGCCGCCAGCGGCAGGCTCGCGCGCCCTGACGTCGTATCAAAGATGCGCCATAGGCCTTGGGCCTAGCGGTCAGGGTTGATTTCCAACCCGGTATTCTTCTGGAACAAAGAAGGTGAAATCGCGATCCGCCACCGATATGTGGCAATCGTGGCAGTAAGCCACAGCGGCACTGCGGTCACCCGTGGTGTCGCCAAACAGCGATCCATCCGGCATCACCATGACATATCTCCAGTCCCCTGTCGCAGGGCTTTCGCCTTTGGGTAGTTTTTCCATGACGAACAGCGCACCGGGGAAAATGCGGTCTTCGGTGGTGACGGTCATGCTGTCTTTAGCCAGAACCGACCCGGCAGGCAGCGCCTCACCGCTTTTCAGCGTCCCGTAGTCGCCCGCGATCTCGTTGGCGTAGCTGTTTACAAACCGTTGTCCATGTGTCGCGGACACGAAGGGTGCGTCATTGTATTTGGGCCACCTCTGATAGTTCTCGATAATGTCGAGTCGCGAAGCGCCGTATCCCATTTCCATGCGCTTCATGAGGCCCAGATAAACCTGTTCCGCCTCGTCCTTGGACAGCTCTGCCGGGTTTTCGATTGCGAGATGGGCATCCTGACTTTCAGACTGCGCAATGGCAGTAGAAATCGCCAACCCGGAAATCAGGCAGATCGAACTGAAACTTACATATGGATGTCTGGCGCTTTTTTTCATTCTGACGATCCAACCAAGCAAAAGGTAACATAAGCCACTGTAACGTGTCTTCACTATCGTGAGAGTTTCGCCGGCATCGGATTTTCCTTCCTGTCGACCGAAATGCGCACGTGACCCATTTGCCGGGAGCAATTGGCATTTGACCTGCCCCACGGTTGCCGAAACGATAGTGCAACACAAGGTCGGAGACTGTGAATTGGGTTACTTGCAGCTTATTGCGCGGTCGATGTTGGCCTTGCTGAAGGGAGCAAGATCTTCGCGCACCCAGTCATCATCGTGGCGGACCGAGATAATTCGCTGCCAGCTGGCATCGGCCAGGATCATCTCTGGGCCAGACCCGCAATTGCGCAACCCGCCCGAAATGAAATCCTCGCCGATGCGGTGATTGGTGAGGCCGGGCAGGCTGGCGACCTCTTCCAGCATACCGTCGCGATAACGCCAGATGCGCAGGGTTTTGGCCAGGTGAGGACGGTCGATATAGGCGATCTCGACATGTCCGTCGCCGTCCAAGTCGGCGGCGCCGATTGGGGCGAGCCAGCGAAAGCGGGTACCGATATTTGGCGTTGCCGCCAGATAGTCGGGTTTTCCGTTGCTCAGCCCTATGATCAGCAGGCGCGCGCCGTAGTTCTGATGGCTTTCGACGACGACCACTTCGGGTTCACCATCGCCGGTCACGTCCCAAAGGCGCGGTTCGATATCTTCGAAAACCGTTTCCGGCTGAGCATCGATTTCGTATGTCACGCTCAGATGGCCGGTCAGGAGCGATCCTTCGGATCCTCGCTGTCGCTTGACCGTGACTTGAATGGCACCCCATTCCTGGTTGTCGCCCAGAACACCGTGCGGATAGGCCGTGGTAGGCAGGGTATACGTGGCGTCCGAGATGACCTGCGCCTGTGCAGGCAAAAACGGCCACAGCGCCAGAATCGCTGCTGCGGCCGAAATGCGCATCAGATCTGCTTTTCCGGCATCTGCACGACCAGACCGTCCAGCGCGTCGGTGACCTTGATCTGGCAGGTCAGGCGCGAACGGGCCGGATCGGGTTCATAGGCAAAATCCAGCATGTCCTCTTCCATGTCGTCCTTGGCCGGAATCTTCTCGACCCAGTCGGGATGAACATAGACGTGACAGGTCGAACAGGCGCAGGCGCCGCCGCAATCGGCTTCGATGCCCGGGATATTGTTGTCGCGGGCGCCTTCCATCACGGTCAGCCCGTTGGCGACCTCGACGGTGTGCTCGGTGCCGCCATGCTCGATATAGGTGATCTTTGCCATTGCTCGCGTCTTCCTTCTGCGATGTTCCGAACCTTCCTTAGTCAAGCCCTTTAGACGTTTCCACCCTCATTTGCGACCCCTCGCGGCGCGTCTGGACTTTCCTTGCACATGTTCTATTTTTGTTCCCATGATCGTTCTATCCGCTTCCAAGGCGTCCCTTGCCCATGACTGGCCGCGCCCGCCTGCCTGTCTGCCCGCTGCCCGGCTGGACGACCCGCCCGAAGGCGCGCGGGTGACGGTGGCGGGGCTGGTGATCCTGCGGCAGCGACCGGGCACGGCCAAGGGCGTCATCTTTGTTACGCTCGAGGACGAGACCGGCGTGGTGAATATAGTGGTCTGGCGCAAGATCTATGAACAGTTCCGCCGCGCGGTCATCTCGGGGCGGCTGCTGCGGGTGACGGGCCGGATGCAACGGGCGCATTCGGTAACCCACGTGATCGCCGAGGAGGTCGAGGATATCTCGGGCATGCTGGATCTATTGGTGCGAGGGGATGGGTAGGTTCGTTTTGCCGGACGAAGTGAACTTTCGCTGCGGCAGTACGAGTTTCGGCTTCCTGACCCACGACAGACCCGTGTGAATGATGTCGTGGGTGATGCGATAGCGTCATTACCTATTGTGCTGCAATCTCCAGCGCAAGCGGGACGAGCAGCATGGTAAGAAGGGCGTTCAGGATCATACCAAGACTTGCAAATGCCCCGGCCGTTTCGGACATCTGGAAAGCACGCGCTGTGCCGATTGCATGCGAAGCTACCCCAAGCGCGAAGCCTTTCGCACGGTCGTCGGTGATCCGGCAGGCATCCAGAATAGATGGCCCGAACGCAGCGCCGAAGATACCTGTCGAGATCACAATGACCGCAGTGAGACCGGGAATGCCGCCTTGTTTGACGACGATCTCGACAGCGACCGCCGTCGTCGCGGACTTGGGGGCCAATGTCGCGAGTAATATATCTCCTGCATCGTCGAAGATCGGGTAGATCAGAGCGCTTGCAAGAGCGACGAGCGAACCCGTCAACAGCGCTATACCTATAGGCAAACCAGCCTGCCGGATCAGACCGAACTGGCGAAAGAGCGGAACCGCCAGAAGGACGATCAGGAGCGAGAGAGTCGCATCTATTGGCTCCGCTTTCTGGAGGTAGTTGCCGTAGGGAATTTCAAGCACGAGCAGGACTGCCGCGACGAGGCATGTGGCGACCAGAACCGGGTTCAGAAACGCCGAGCGCCCAGAAACTTGCCAAAGCGCGTCGGCGGCACCGTATGCAGCGATTGTAATGCCGATTGCAAACAGCGGTTGAGCAAGGGCCAGGTCCAGAAGCTCGGTCATACGCGTGCCTCCCCGACGACACGTCTGAGAAGACATTGGAAGACAATTCCAGTTGCAACAAGTGTCGCCGCCGTTCCGGCAACGATTGCGATGGCAATGTAGACCCATGACGCGAACAGCATATCGAGGCTTGCCACCACACCGACAGCCGCGGGCACAAAGAACAGGGGAAAGTACGGAGCGGCAAAGTCAAACAGCTCTTCGGATCCTGGGTCCGGCCCGCCCCGCACGGTGAATATCATCGTGAGCATGGCCAACCCGAGGGCCGCTCCGGGAAAAGGAAGAGAATATTGCTCGGAAATCACGTCACCAAGAACAAGAAGACAGATGATGATTGCGGCTGAACGGACCATTGAAAGAACCTTGCTTCAATAGGCGGTTCTAAGGACCATCCATGACTGAACCTGGGAGAGCCGCCTCGCGATGACTTGAGGATGCCAGAATTGTTGGTGTTTTAGGTTTACTCATCGGTATACTTTGGAGCATGCCCAGAGACTCCTTTGAAACCCGCGAGCGTATCCTGAAGTACGCATTTACCGTCTTCTATCGTGAAGGCTATGAACGGTCGGGTGTCGACGCTATTGCGAAAGCGGCAGGGGTCACGAAGCGAACTCTCTACAATCACTTTCCGTCGAAAGACGATTTGATTGCCGAGGTGATGTTGGCACAAGTTGAGCTTGCGGAACGAAACATCCAGCGATGGTTCCGGTCCAAGCCCAAGACAACAAAGGACGTGATCCGCACCATATTCGGTGAACTGCGCAAATGGTCGAGCTCTCCGGATTGGAGAGGGTCGGGCTTCAGCCGCGCGGCGATGGAACTCGCGTGGGCGCCTGGACACCCCGTCAGGCAAGCCGCGATTGCGCAAAAAAACATTTTGCAGAACTCCCTGACCAAGGCATTGTCCAGGGTCGGCGATCCGAATCCCGAGAAGCTTGCCGCTACACTGGTCGTTCTCTTTGAGGGAGCAATGGTCATGCGCCTGATTCATGGAGAGCAGAACTGGATCGATATTGCCGAAGACTCGGCACACGCCATCTCTCTCGACCAAGACACAGGTCGTTGCGCCGTGACAGGGAACTGAAAAGCACCGCGCATGAAGTGACCTGGATTGCGAAATCAGACACGGTCAATCACCTGATTGCCAAGTACCCGACGGACTGAAAGCGTTCATTGGAGCGGCGCGCAGCATCTGTCAAAATGGGCTCAAAACAGTCCAAGTCAGACTTCGTTGCACAAACATAAACCGTTGCACCAATTTACCGCTGATAACCCTTCACGACGCGGCACACTGCGCAAAATCGACACTGATCGACCCGAATAACTTCGCGTCACCCCCGCTCTTTCCGGTTGAACCGCGCGCCGGGATTTGCCTCTCTGACCGGAACGACGAGGAACACATACATGCCGCACCTCCTGTTCTGGATCGCCGCCGCCTGCGCGTTGGTCTATCTGCCGATGACAACCAACCCCGCGAGCGGTGCCCGAACCGTCCTCAAGACCGCCTCGGTGGCGGGGCTGGCACTGTTGGCCCTGATCCTTGGCGCACCTCAGCTGCTGATCGCGGCGCTTGCGCTTTGTGCACTGGGTGATGCCTTGCTGTCGCGCGAAACGGATGCGACCTTCATGACCGGTATCGGCGCTTTTGCAGCCGGGCATCTGGCCTATATCGCGCTTTTCCTGACCCATCCTGCAACCGACGTGGCCCGGATCATGAACAGCCCCGGCATCGTCTGGACGCTGGTCCTGCTGGGTATCGTAATGGCCACGCTGCTTGCCCCCCGTGCAGGTGACCTGAAGGGTCCGGTTCTGGCCTATATCCCGATCATCCTCGGCATGGGCATCACCGTTCTGGCCCTGCCTGACACCGGTGCCCTGCGCCTGGCCCTGCCCGCCGCGCTGGCCTTCATCGCCTCGGACCTCATTCTGGCCACGGAAAAGTTCCTGCTGCCCAAGGATCACCCGGCGCTGAAGGCAACGCCCTATCTGGTCTGGCCGCTCTACTGGGGGGCACAGGCCGGATTTGTCACAGCCTTCGTCTGACCCTTTGCAACCGCCGCCAATCCGCATTAGGTGAAAGGAACACCTGCGGAGACCAAAGATGGCGTTTTTATCCAAGCTCAAGGACCGGCTCTTCAAATCCTCCTCGCGGCTCGAACAGGGGCTGGACGCGATTGTCGAGGACGGCGGCGAAGAAACGCCTGAGCCTGTGATCCCCGAACCCGAGCCTGAGCCTGAGCCGCAACCGGTTCCCGAAGTGCCGGAACCTGCCCCCATACCGCAACCGGTCGAAACGCCCGCGCCGATGCCCGCCGATCCTGTCCCCGCGCCGCCGCCGCCCGAGGACCCGGCGCCCGAGACGCAAAAAGGGCTGCTGGGCCGACTGTTTTCGCGCGGATCAGACCGCACGGTGGTACGCCGCACGCTTGACGACGACATGCTGGAACAGCTCGAAGAGCTGTTGATCGCTTCGGATATGGGCGTCGATACCGCCCTGCGTGTCACCGCCAATATGGCCGAAGGGCGGTTCGGGAAAAAGCTTTCGACCCATGAAATCAAGATGCTGCTTGCCCAGGAGGTTACCCGCATCATGGAGCCGGTGGCCCGACCCATGCCGATCTATCCGAAACGCCCGCAGGTGGTTCTGGTGGTGGGCGTCAACGGATCGGGCAAGACCACCACCATAGGCAAGCTCGCCAGCCAGTTCAAATCCGCCGGAAAGAAGGTGGTAATCGCCGCCGGCGACACTTTCCGCGCCGCCGCCGTGGAACAGCTCCAGGTCTGGGGCGAACGCGCCGGTGTGCCGGTCCTGACCGCGCCCGAAGGCTCCGACCCCGCCAGCCTCGCCTTCGACGCGATGACAAAGGCACAGGAGGACGGTGCCGACCTTCTCATGATCGACACCGCGGGCCGGTTGCAGAACCGCGCCGACCTGATGGAGGAACTGGCCAAGATCGTTCGAGTGATCCGCAAAAAGGACGACACCGCCCCTCACAATACGCTGCTGGTGCTTGACGCCACCACCGGCCAGAATGCGTTGAGCCAGGTCGAAACCTTCCAGAAACTCGCGGATGTCTCGGGGCTGGTGATGACCAAGCTCGACGGCACCGCCAAGGGCGGCGTTCTGGTGGCGCTGGCCGACAAGTTTGGCCTTCCAATCCACGCCATCGGGGTCGGAGAACAGATCGACGACCTCTCGCCGTTTGACCCCGAAGATTTCGCCGCCGCCCTAACCGGCCTCGCCCGGACCTGAACTTCATCTTTTTGAAAATACTCCCGGGGGTCCGGGGGCAGGTAGCCCCCGGCCATACCTCCCTGCGAAAGGTCAACGTTTGAGCGATTGGCTCATCTCACTCGAAGGCACCGAAGCCGGTCATCAACTGGCCCTTGGGCTGGCGCTGATGGCTGCCTTTTTGCATGCGGTGTTCGGCGCGCTTCAAAAAGGCCGCCACGACCCGTGGCTGTCACGTGGGGCGATCGACGCCTCCTATTGCCTCATGGCGGCACCATTTGCGTTTTTCGTCGTGCCCTGGCCCGAGCCGCACATGTGGCCGATCTTTGCCACGGCCTGGTTCATCCACATTCTCTACAAGATCTTTCAGGCGATGGCCTATACCAAGGGATCTTATACTGTGGTCTACCCGGTGGTGCGGGGCACCGGGCCGCTGTTTACGGTGATCGGTGCCTATTTGTTGTTCGGCGAAGTGTTTTCGCCGCTGCAATGGCTGGGAGTCGCGGTGCTGCTTTCGGGCATCTTCGGGCTTGCCGCCTATAACCTGCGCTATCTTGAGGCCAACCGCGAGACGTTGGCCGTGGCACTGGCTCTGGCGGTTACTACAGGTCTTTTCGTGGCGCTTTACACCACCTATGACGCCTATGGCATCCGCGCGACCGCCGACCCGTTCACTTTCCTGGCCTGGTTCTTCATGATCGACGGATGCACCATGCCGATCTACTCCTTTCTCAGGTGGCGCGCGATGATCCACCGCCCCGCCCCCGGCCCCTTGATGCTGCGCGGCTTTGCAGGCGGTATCATCGCGTTTTTGTCATTCGGAGCGATCATGCTGGCCACCCGGCTCGATAAGGTGGGCGAGGCGGCGGTATTGCGGGAGACTTCCACTGTTTTTGCAGCGTTGATCGGCTGGCTGGTCCTGAAAGAGACGGTTGGACCTCGTCGAATTGCCCTGATGGCATTGATTGCCGAGGGCGCTGTGATAGTTGAGATGGGTGGCTGAGCAACAGGACAGGCAATGGCAGAGAAAAAAGACATCAACCCGCTTTTGAAACAGGTGCTGGAACTAGGGCCGCCTCTGGCATTCTTTTTCATCTATCTACGCCTGCGGGATGACAGTTTCCTGATCGGAGGGACCGAGTATTCCGGCTTTATCGTTGCCACCATACTGTTCGTGCCACTGATGTTGGCCGCAATGGGTGTACTTTGGTATCTCACCGGCAAGCTCAGCCGGATGCAGATATTTACCGCTTTCATGGTGATCTTCTTTGGCGGGCTGACCGCTTGGTTCAATGACGAGCGATTCTTCAAAATGAAGACGACACTGGTCTACGGTTTTTTCTCGGCCACGCTGGGCATCGGTCTTTTGCAGGGAAAATCCTACCTGGCTTATATCCTCAACGAGATGATCCCTATGCGCACCGAAGGCTGGATGATCCTGACCCGCCGTCTGTGCGCAGGTTTTGCCGGTCTGGCCATTGCCAACGAACTGGTCTGGCGCACCATGTCGACCGACCTTTGGGTAAAGATCGAAACCTTTGGCTTTCCGCTGGCCCTGATGGCGTTTCTGATGATGCAGTTCAACCTGTTGCAGAACTACATGGACGACCCGGACAGCAATTGAGGCACCAACCGTACGGCGTCATCACGCGATGGTGAGGAACACCTCCCCGTCGGATAAAACACTTGGTTTACGGCCAAACCTGTGAAAAATAGCTGACCACACTCACTCACACAGGGGGCAAGTCCCTTTCATGACAGCATTTCCTGACACCGGGTTTCTGTCCGACGCGTCTGATCGGCTCAAGGCGATGCTTTCGGCCCAGGCATCGGAAATCGTTCTTGACCGGGGCGATATTCTGTTCGAGCAGGGCGACGACGGCGATGCACTTTACGCCATTCTCTCTGGTACACTCGAAGTTTCCTATCTGTCGATGAACGGGCGCAAGCTGACCCTGGATCTTATGCGGCCAGGCGAGGTGTTCGGCGAGATCGCCCTGTTCGATCCCGGCCCTCGCACAGCGACCGTGTCGGCGGCTGAACCGTCGCGGGTTCTGCGCGTGCGCAGCAGCGATGTGCTGGATCAAATCAAGACACATCCCGAACTTGCGGTGGACATGATCCGTCTTGCGGGTCTTCGCATGCGTTGGATGAATTCTCAGCTGAACGAACAGGTGTTCTTGCCGATGCCTATCCGACTGGCCCGCAAACTGCAGCATCTCGCCCATCTGCAGAACGACCCCAACAAAATGCTCGCCCTGTCGCAAAGCGAGTTGGCCGAATTCGTGGGCGCCACGCGCGAGGCGGTCTCAAAAACTCTGTCCAGCTGGAAGAAAGAGGGCATTGTCGAGGCAACCCGCGGCGGATTACGCATCCGGGATTTCGAGGCGCTCGGCGACCTGGCGGAATCCGATCTGATTTGATTTTTTGCCGTACGGTGTGATCCGGTTCACATACGGAAAAACATGCCCAGCATATACAGATTATGGTTACCGTACCGAGACCGGAAGATCATCCCCAATGTCTGTCCGTACCGGTCTCTCCCTGTAACAGAGCCATATGCTTCGGCATATGGCTCTTTCCTTTTGCGCTTTTCCCAGATCGGGAGACGACACAAAAAGGGCCGGGCAAAACCCGGCCGTTTTCTAAACTATAAAGCGATCAGTCGGCGAGGCTCAGCGCCACGAATCTGGGCTCACCACCACGACGCACCAGAAGCAGCAGGGACTTGCGCCCCGCCTCTTTTGCTTCGTCGATCCGCGCGTCGAGATCGCCAAGCGACGTGACTTTTTGCTGTCCGGCCTCGGTGATCAGGTCACCCGCTCGCAATCCTTTTTCAAAGGCTTCCGACGCTTCGTCGACATTGGTCACGACAAGCCCTGATGCGTCCGCATCAAGTCCCAGATCCTCACGCATCTTGTCCGTCAAGGGCATCACGGTTAGCCCGAGAATATCTTTCTCCTCGACAGACGACGGCGCTTCGGAGGATGAGGACTCTCCGTTTTCCTGACGTTCGGCATCCTCGCGGCGGCCGAGCGTCACCAGAACAGTCTGGGTCGCACCATCGCGATACACCACAACGCGAACGGATTTTCCAACAGTCGTTTCGCCTACCTGCCGAACCAGCGCCCGAGTATCCTCGACCTCGACGCCATCGAAATTGACGATCACGTCCCCTGCCAGCAATCCGGCTTCTTTCGCGGGACCGTCCGGCACATCGCTGATCAGCGCGCCGCCGGGCTTGTCCAGCCCCATCGCTTCCGCCATGTCCTCGGTCACGTCCTGAATGCGCACGCCCAGCCAGCCGCGCCGGGTTTCACCGAATTCGCGCAACTGGTCGACCACCTTGACCACCACGTTGGACGCCATGGAAAACCCAATCCCGATTGAACCACCATTGGGCGACAGGATCGCAGTGTTCACGCCGATCACCTCGCCGTCCATGTTGAAGAGTGGCCCACCCGAGTTGCCCCGGTTGATCGCCGCATCGGTCTGGATGTAGTCGTCATAGGAACCGCTGAGCGCCCGGTTTCGGGCCGAGACAATCCCCGCGGACACGGAAAAGCCCTGCCCCAGCGGATTACCCATCGCCACCACCCAATCACCTACGCGGGCGGTGTCGCTGTCACCGAACTTGACAAACTTCAAGGGGCCTTTCGCCTCGACCTTCAACAAGGCGATATCGGTTTTCTCGTCTGTTCCAATCACCTTTGCAGGAAGGTCCTGCGGCGGCTGACCATCGCCGGGAAAGAACTCTATCAGAATCTCGTCGGCCTCGGCAATTACGTGGTTGTTGGTGACAATGTAGCCATCCTCGGAGATCACGAACCCAGATCCCAGCGCATTGCTGCGGCGGGGGCGGTTGCCGTTGTCGCCATTGCGGTCCTGGAACTCACGAAAGAAATCCTCGAAAGGAGAGCCTTCGGGCACGATGCCCTGCGGGCCGGTCTGACTTTCGATCAGGGTGGTGGTGGTGATGTTGACCACCGCCGGGCTCACCAGATCGGCCAGTGGCGCCAGGCTTTCCTGTTTTGCCAGCGCCGATACCGCCTGCGCCAGCACAAGGAGCGTCGCGAGGAACGCCAGCCACATGAGTCTGACCTTGATCAGGGTATCGTCTTTCCTAAGGGAAATACTGCGTGCCTTCGCCTGCACTGGAGGTCTCCTTGTCACCGCTTTATCCGGCCGCCCCATGGGCAGCCCGTTCTTACTGTCCAATGTAGTCAGTTTGTTTCCGCCCGCAACTCGGGAAAGCAAGGAAATCACCGCCAGTTGAGCCATTTTCAGCCAACCGTTCACCTTTACCCAGGTTGGGCGGGTCTCAGTACCCGATCTGTTGCGCGGCCCACAGCAGAATGAACCCCGTAACGACACATAGCAGACCGACATTTCGGCGTGCGCTTTCCGGCAACGTGCGCAGCATCTCTAGCATTCGCTCGATAAGCGAAGGGGCCAGCGCATAGGCCAGCCCCTCGACAATCAACACCAGCCCAAGGGCCAGAAGGACCATGCCCATTACTGAACGGCCTTACCGGTGGGCGATTTCAGATAGTTGAAGAACTCCGAATCCGGGCTCAGAACCATCGAGCTGTTGCCACCTTGCAAGGCGCGTTCATAGGCCGACAGCGAGCGGTAAAACTCGAAGAATTCCGGGTCCTTTCCATAAGCTTCGGCAAAAATGCCGTTGCGCTCTGCGTCGGCCTCACCACGGATGATTTCAGATTCGCGGCGCGCATCCGAGACCAGTTCCACCACAGTCCGATCTGCCTGCGCGCGAATACGCTGCGCTGCTTCTTCACCGCGCGCCACTTCGTCGGCAGCTTCGCGTTCACGCTCGGCGCGCATCCGGGCAAAGGTGGCTTCCAGGTTGGCCTGTGGCAAGTCGGTGCGTTTCAAACGCACGTCGATCACTTCGAGACCCAGATCCTGCGCCTCAAAAATGGCACCGTTTCGAATGCGTAGCATCAGTGCGGCACGGTCTGAACTCAGGATATCGTTCGAACTGACCGAACCCAGAACCTCGCGCGTCTTGGCCCGCAGGATCGAATCGAGACGCGATTCCGCAGTGGCAATGCCGCCGGCACCAACCGCCTGACGGAATTGGCGCACATCAGCAATGCGATACCTGGCAAAGGCATCGACCACCAGGCGACGGTCGTCGAGCGGCGTGACTTCAAGCGGTCCGACCTCGCGGCTCAGGATCCGGTCGTCATAGCGAACAACTTCCTGAATGAGCGGGATCTTGAAGGCCAGCCCCGGTTCTTCCTTGACATCGATCACTCGACCGAATTGCAGCACCAGCGCCTTTTGGCGCTCGTCCACGATGAAGATCGAAGACAGAACCAGAACGACAGCGATCACCAGAACGGGAAGGATAAAGGTTGATTTTCGCATCACTTAATTCCCCTCGCCGGTGCTGCGACGCAGCTCGTTGAGCGGCAGGTAAGGCACAACTCCCTGCCCCTGTCCGCTTATATTCTCGTCGAGGATGATCTTGTCCACATCACCCAGAACCTGCTCCATCCGCTCCAGATAGAGGCGCTTTCGGGTCACATCGGGTGCCTTGGCGTATTCCTCCAAAACCGCGCTGAAGCGGCTGGCCTCACCCTGCGCCTCGTTGACGACGCGGGCGCGATACCCTTCGGCTTCTTCCAGCACCTGGGCGGCTTCACCGCGCGCACCGGCCAGAACCCGGTTGGCATAGGCATCGGCCTGTTTCTCAAGCCGGTCACGCTCCTGCCCCGCCGATTGCACTTCACGGAAGGCGTCCTTCACCGGCTCTGGCGGATCGGCGCCGTCAAAGTTCACGCGGACGATATTGATGCCAGAATTGTAACTGTCGAGGGTCAACTGAATCAGTTCCTCCAACCGTTCGGCGATGATCGCACGGTCACGGTTGAGAATCGGCGCCAGATCGGATTGTGCGATGATCTCGCGCATGGCCGATTCAGACACCGCCTGAATGGTCTGGCGGGGATCGCGCAGATTGAACAGATAAGCGGCCGGGTCGTTGATGTTCCAGACCACCTGAAAATCGATATCGACGATGTTTTCATCCCCGGTAAGCATCAGACCCGCTTCGATGCCGCGACCGCCCGAGCCGATGGTTTCGGTCTGTTCCACCTTGACAGGGATCACCTCGGCCGTGACCACCGGCCATGGCGCAAAGTTCAGACCTTCGGTGCCGATGCCCGAAAACTTGCCAAACAGCAACTCGACCGACTGTTCTTCGGGCTTGACCGTATAGGCGCTTGCAAATCCCCATAGGCCAAGCGCCACAAGAGCGCCCAGCAGAACCGTTCCCTTGGTCAGGGCGGGACCACCGCCACCACCCTTGCCGCTGCCGCCACGGCCACCGCCGCCGCGCCCGCCCATCAACACGCGCAGCTGCTCCTGGCCTTTTTTCATCAGCTCGTCGATCTCGGGGATCTGCGGGCCATCGCCTTCGGGCGGGCGTCGCCCGCCACCGTTGTTGCCTCGATTTCCTCCGCCACCCGAGGAGCCTCCGCCCCCCCAGGGGCCACCGCTGTTGCCCGCCATATGTTATCTTTCCCTTGTTTTGGCCCGTGTGATCACGGCGTCCCTTGTAACGTGTATGCGCGCGCGTGCAAATCAAGCACTGCGCACAGGATGCCGCATCGTGACCAGTTCCTCGGCCATGACCGGGTGAACGGCCACGGTCCGGTCGAAATCTTCTTTTGTCGCGCCCATCTTTACGGCGATCCCCGCAAGCTGGATCATCTCGCCCGCGCCCGGAGCCACGATATGACAGCCCAGAACTTTTCGCGTTGCCTTGGACACGATGAGTTTCATCAGAACCCGCTGCGATCGCCCGGCAAAGGATTGCTGCATCGGCTTGAACGATGTTGCATAGACCTCAATCGGCTCCTGCGCCGCCGCCTCTTCCTCGCTCAGGCCCACGGTGCCCATCTCGGGCTGGGTGAAGATCGCGGTCGGAATCAGTTCATGATCGACCGGCGTGGGATTACCCTTGAACACGGTTTCGACAAAGGCCATGCCCTCGCGGATCGCCACCGGA